>JAFUMF010000135.1 GCA_017482945.1 Lachnospiraceae bacterium | reverse complement strand
CATGCAAAAAGGCGGACACGCCATGGTATGTGGTCGGAAACGGAAGCAATCTTTTGGTCAGTGACAAAGGATTTCCGGGCGTGATCATTAACACGGCAAAATTTGATAAACTGGAAACAGACGGAGTTACGGTAATCGCAGGGGCCGGTGTCCTGCTCTCAAAAGTGGCAAGTGTCGCGTATAAGGCAGGTCTCAAGGGTCTGGAGTTCGCGGCCGGAATTCCGGGAAGCGTGGGCGGAGCCTGTGTGATGAACGCAGGAGCCTATGGTTCTGAAATGAAACATGTATTAAAAACAGTGACTGTTCTGAAGGAAGACGGAGAGGTTGCGACACTCCCGGCTGAAGAACTGGAGCTTGGCTATCGGACCAGTGTGATCCCGAAACGCGGATATCTGGTGCTGGAAGCCGAATTTTCTCTGGAAGAAGGAAACCAGGAGGAAATCAAATCTGTGATGAATGACCTGGCATCCAGACGAAAAGAAAAACAGCCGTTGGAATATCCGAGCGCCGGAAGTACCTTTAAGCGCCCGGAGGGGCATTTTGCAGGCAAACTGATCGAGGACGCCGGCCTGAAAGGGTTTACGGTGGGCGGTGCCCAGGTCTCCGAGAAACATGCAGGTTTCGTGATCAATAAAGGAGGGGCGACCGCATCCGATATCTATACGCTCTGCAAAGAGGTGGAACAGAAAGTGCAGGAAGCGTTCGGGATATCTCTTGAGATGGAAGTGGAGCTTCTGGGGGAGTTTGAATAAGCCATTGTGAGAACTGTTTAGCAGTTGAATGAGGGGGTAAAAACGTGAGACTGGTCATTGTAACAGGCATGTCAGGAGCCGGAAAAAGTACGGCGCTTAAAAATCTCGAGGATATGGGATTTTACTGCGTGGACAATCTGCCGATTTTGCTGATCGAGAAATTTGCCGAGCTGACCTTAAGCGACCGGAATGAGAACCAGGATATTGCCCTGGGAATCGATATCCGAAGCGGTGAGGAACTTCCGCTCTTAGACAACATTATCGATAAGTGGAAGGCCAATTCCTATCCGTTTTCCATCCTGTTCCTGGAATCCAACGACGAGGTCCTCATTAAACGATACAAAGAGACAAGACGAAGCCATCCGCTTTCCAGAACAGGCCGGATCGAAAAGGGAATCATTGAGGAGCGCACCAAGCTTGCGTTCTTAAGAGCCAAAGCAGACCACATTCTGGACACCAGCAGACTTCTTACAAAGGAGCTGCGCCAGGAGCTGGAAAAGCTGTACTGCGGAGAAAGAGAAAAGAGCAATCTTTATATTACGGTACTGAGTTTCGGATTTAAGTATGGGATTCCGTCGGACGCAGATCTGGTATTTGATGTGCGGTTCCTTCCGAACCCATATTATATAGAAGAACTGCGTTTTCACACCGGTGCGGAGACCTGTGTACAGGATTATGTCATGCAGGGCGGCACAGGCGCGGTGTTCTTAGAGAAGCTGGCAGACCTTCTGGACTTTCTGGTGCCAAACTATGAAAAAGAGGGAAAGAACCAGCTTGTGATTGCCATCGGCTGTACCGGAGGCAAACATCGTTCTGTGACCATTGCATGTGAAATCTTCGAGCAGATCAAAGCTCAGGGAAGATATGAGGTGCATTTAGAGCACAGAGATGTGAAGATTGATGGAAAGTAAATGGAATGGTATGGAACCATTATGTCGGAAGGAGATAAGCAGACATGTCGTTTTCTTCCCAGATTAAGGACGAATTATCAAAACAGGTGGCTCCGGCGAGACATTGTCAGATCGCCGAGATCGCCGCAATTTTAAGCCTTTGCGGCCGGATCCAGATTTCCGGAGACGACCATTACAGTATCAAGATCCACACGGAAAATGTAACTGTAGCAAGAAAGTGCTTTACATTATTGAAAAAAACCTTTAATATAGTTACTGATATCTCGATACGGCGGAATGCCCACCTCGGAAAAAACAGAATTTACTCTGTTGCTGTCAAACAGCACGAGGATGCGTACCGCATATTGAAGGCCACAAAGCTGCTGACGGACGATGGAGAGATCGGCGAGAATCTTTCAATTGTCGGAAATGTGGTGGTGCAGAATCCTTGCTGCCGCCGCGCGTTCCTTCGAGGAGCATTTCTGGCATCCGGTTCCATCAGCGATCCGGAAAAACACTATCACTTCGAGATCGTGTGTGCCACTGAGGCAAAGGCAAAGCAGATCCAGACGATTATGGCGACCTTTGATGTGGATGCAAAGATCGTGATTCGAAAAAAATATTATGTGGTCTATATCAAAGAGGGAAACCAGATTGTGACGATGCTGAATGTGATGGAGGCCCATCTGGCACTCATGGAGCTGGAGAACATCCGCATTCTGAAGGAGATGCGCGGCAATGTGAACCGGCAGGTAAACTGTGAGACCGCCAACATAAACAAGACAGTATCGGCTGCGATGAAGCAGATCCACGATATTGAGTACATTCGTGATACAATTGGTTTCGAAAGCCTTCCGGCAGGTCTGGCGGAAATCGCGCGCGCAAGACTGGAAAAGCCAGAAGCAACACTGAAAGAACTGGGTGAAGACCTGGAACCGCCTGTTGGAAAGTCGGGAGTCAATCACCGGCTCAGAAAACTCTGTGAGATGGCGGAACGCCTGAGAGAGCAGGGGACAGGAAATGGAACGGAGTAGTGTCCGTTCATGCGCAATGAGGAGGAGTAATATGACAAAAAGAACGGTAACTATCGAGCTTGCTTCCGGTCTTGAGGCACGTCCGATTGCAATGTTGGTTCAGCTTGCAAGCAGCTATGAGAGCAAGATTTATGTGCAGAGTGACAATAAAAAAGTGAATGCTAAGAGCATAATGGGAATGATGACTCTGGATCTTCCGGTCGGCGAACATGTAATCGTAACTGCCGATGGTGTGGATGAAGAGAAGGCAATCAACGAT
>JAFUMF010000134.1 GCA_017482945.1 Lachnospiraceae bacterium | reverse complement strand
GTGTCTGAAAAGCATTTTGACCTTGATTATTATGTTGGTCCTGGCATCAAAGTTGAAACAGCAGTGCGCCGCTTAACAGGACTACTTCATATCAACACATACCTAAATTTGTAGAAACCGGAAGATGAGTGCCTGAACGTTGTTCTGACACTGGCTGATGCAGAAGGAAATGAGATCGGAAGCGCCAAAGGACAGGACGTACTGATCAAGATTCCGGATGTACATTTATGGAACGGTATTAAAGATCCGTATCTTTACAAGCTGACCGCAAAACTTGTGGAAGGTGAGAAGGTTCATGATGAAATTACGACCAATGTAGGTGTTCGTACCATCCATGTGGACCCGAAGAAGGGATTCTTCTTAAATGGAAAATCTTATCCGCTCCGCGGTGTTTCCAGACACCAGGACTGGAAGGGAATCGGAAACGCGATCTCTTACGATCAGATGGATCAGGATATGGACATGATCCGCGAGATCGGTGCAAATACGATCCGTCTGGCTCATTACCAGCACAACCAGTATTTCTATGATCTCTGCGACAAATACGGTATGGTCGTATGGGCTGAGATCCCGTATATCTCTGCGCACATGCCGGAGGGACGTGAGAACACCTTCTTCCAGATGAAAGAACTGATCACACAGAACTTCAACCATCCGTGTATCGTGACCTGGGGTCTTTCCAACGAGATCACAATCAAAGACAACCACAGAAAAGACATGCTGGACAACCATCGCGAGCTCCAGAAGTTTGTAAAGGAGCTGGATCCGTCCAGACCGACAACTCTTGCGAACTATGCGATGTGTACACCGTTCCACCCGGTAACAAGAATTTCTGATATCGTGGCATGGAACCTGTATCTTGGCTGGTATGTTCCGGGACTGTTCTTAAATGACCTGTTCATGAAGTTCTATCATGCGATCTATCCGAACCGCTGCCTCGGTTATTCCGAGTACGGTGCAGAGGGTATGCCGAATCTTCACAGTGCCCACCCGAGACGCGGTGACCACACAGAAGAGTACCAGGCAAAATACCATGAGTACATGTTAGAGTGTTTCGAACGTCATCCGTTCTTATGGTCCACTTATGTGTGGAATATGTTTGACTTTGCTGCTGATGCGAGAAATCAGGGCGGAGAGCCGGGTATGAACCACAAAGGTCTTGTCACCTTCGACCGTAAGATCAAGAAGGATAGTTTCTATATTTATAAGGCATGGTGGAGCGATGAGCCGTTCGTTCATCTTTGCGGCAAACGCTACAAATACCGTACCGGCAAAGAGACGGACGTGACAGTATACTCCAACCAGAAGGAAGTTTCTTTATATCACAACGGAAAATTGATTGAGACCCAAAAAGGCGAACATGCTTTCCACTTTAAGGTGAAATTGGAGAAGGAAAATAAGCTTGAAGTCAGAGCGGGAGAGTTAAGGGACTCTGCTGTAGTATTCAAGACATCTAAGCCAAGACCGGAATATAAAGTGAAGAAAGGCAAGAGCCAGAACTGGGTATAGCTTTTGAAGGGGAACATTATGGAAGAATTAAAATTACAGAAGAAAGCGTATAAAAATCTGTATAAAAGAAGAAAAAGAAGAACGGTCGGACCATGGGGCATTCTTGCAGGAATTTCAGCTCCGATCGCAGTGATCCTGATCGTGGCAACTGTATTTGTTACGATGTTTGACAATACGATCGCATTATTTACAGGTGGTACATTCTGGGAACTTGAAAATGAGGATCCGAATGCGCAGTATTTTACATCTGAGTTTACATCTGATGCAGAAAGAATCGCAGCAGGTGCAGAAGTTGGTTACCAGATGGAGGCAGAGGGTGCTGCATTATTAATGAATGAAAACGCAGCGCTTCCGTTGGCAGAAGGTGCGAAAGTATCTTTATTCTCTATGTCATCGGTAGATCCGGTATTTGGTGGTACCGGTTCCGGTAACGTAGATGCTTCCAAGGCAGTGAATTTAAAAGACTCCCTGACAAACAGCGGAATCCAGGTAAATGAAACCTTATGGAACTTCTATGCAGCAGAAGAGATTTCTACTATGTACGGCCGAAGCGGTGCAGCAGGCGGACAGGTACAGGACGGTGCCGGTGCTGATCTTTTAGCTCCGTCAGGTGGAATTAACGAAGTGCCGTGGGATGTGATTCCGGCAGATGTGATCAATTCCGTCAGTGAATACGGTGATGCAGCGATCGCGATCTTCTCCCGTATCGGTGGTGAGGGTGCCGATTGCGAATTTGGTGAAACAAACTACCTTGCATTAGAGGCAAATGAAATTGCGATCCTTGAAAACTTAAAAGCGATGAAGGAAGCAGGAACTGTGGATAAGATCATTGTTCTGATCAATACATCCAACTCTCTGCAGGTTGATTTCTTAAAAGATAATCCTTAAGATGTGGATTCTGTTATGTGGATCGGCGGCGTTGGTGGATATGGTTTAGAGGCTGTTGCTGATATTATTGCCGGTAAGGTAAACCCGTCCGGTAGTCTTGCAGATACATACCTCTACAATAACTATTCTTCTCCGGCTATGCAGAACTTCGTTCCGACTATTTATGAAGGTTACAGTGAGGAGCTGATTCCTTCCAGTGCAAAATCTTATATGATTTACCAGGAAGGCATCTATGTGGGACATAAATACTATGAAACACGTTACGAAGACTTCGTAATGGGTACAGGAAATGCCGGCGAGTACGACTACAGTGCAAACGTTGCGTTCCCGTTCGGTTACGGTTTAAGCTATACAGATTTCGAATATAGCGATATGAAGGCTGTTTACAACGCAGCAGAGGATACCTTTGATGTAAGCGTAACCGTTACAAACAAGGGTGATGTTGCAGGTAAAGAGACAGTACAGATCTATGTAAATGTTCCGTACACAGATTATGATAAAGAGAACGGCGTTGAGAAAGCGTCTGCATCCTTAGTTGGATTTGATAAGACAGAGATTCTTGAGCCGGGCGCATCTGAAACAGTGACGATCTCTGTAGAGAGAAGAGAGTTTGCATCCTTCGATACTTATGGATATCAGACCTATATTTTAGATGACGGTGACTACTACTTAACAGCAGCAACAGATGCTCATAATGCTGTAAACAACTTCCTTGCAGCGAAAGGCTATACAGTTGCAAACACAGACGGCCGTATGGATACAGACGGTAATGCAGAGTTAACATTTAAGTGGAACAACCCGACATTTGATGCAGAGACTTATGCAGTAACAGAAGATGGTGATGCGATTACAGCTCAGTTATCCATCGCTGATCCGAACTTAAATGAAGGCATTGAGAAAGACGTAACATGGTTATCCAGAAATGACTGAACAGGTACATTCCCGACAGAAATCGTGAAATTTGCTTTAACAGACAGACTGATCGATGCTTTACAGTTAGTATTATATGATCCGGCTGATCACGAAACAGTGGAGATGCCGACACTTGGTGCGAAGAATGGTATGCAGCTGGTTGACATGATCGGCAAAGATTATGATGATCCGGATTGGGATCTGTTATTAGACCAGTTAACATACGATGAGATGGTAAGCTTGATCGCTGACTCCTTCCACTGGACAATGCCGATCACATCTGTAAACGCACCGGGTTCCCGTGATGAGAACGGTCCGCAGGGCTTAACAGTATCTCTGTTCGGTTCTGGTCTGTCCGTTGATGAAACAGTAGCTTTAACATCTGAGGACGTTATGGCTGCAACATTCAACAAAGAATTAGTTCACAGAATTGGTAACATTGTTGGTGAAGACTGTCTCGCAGGCGGCGTAGCGATCCTTTATGGACCGGGTGCAAACATTCACCGTACACCGTACAGTGGACGTAACTTCGAGTACTATTCCGAAGATGCATTCCTTTCCAGCGAAATGGGTAAATATGAGTGCAGCGGTATCGAGGAAAAAGGTGTTCATGTAGTAATCAAACACTTCGCATTGAACGACTGTGAGCAGGATCGTTTAGGTCAGGCTGCATGGTTAAATGAGCAGGCAGCTCGTGAAATCTACTTAAAGGCATTCCAGGGTGCTCTTGAAAATGAAAACGGCAACGGTGTTATGTTAGCATACACACGTTGGGGTACACAGTGGTCCGGTTCTGTTCCGGGATTAAATCACATCATGCGTACTGAGTGGAACAACAACGGTCTCAACATTACTGATAATATCTTAACTGAGTATGTAAACCCGGTTGATGGTATCTTTGGTGTAACAACGACTTGTGACTCCATGCTGACATTTATGCCGCTTGGTGCATTAAAAGAGTACAAAGATGATCCGGTAATCTTAACAAAGATGAAAGAAGCTTGTCACCACAACTTATATGCGATTGCAAACTCCATTGCAATGAATGGTATGGGTGAGAATATTGTTGTGAAAACAATCGAGCCGAAAGTAGTTTCCGGCATTCGTACATTAGCGATTGTATTCAGCATTGTATTTGTGGTATCTCTGGTTCTTTGGATCAGAAAGAGAAAGCTGTTTAAAACAACAGAAGAGTATATCGCTTATAAAGAGTTTAAGGCTTCCATGAAGAAATAAGTGTTGGAAGAGCTGGTGATATACCAGCAGATCTTGATATAACAATTATGGGCATATGCCCGAAAACTTAATAGAAAGTTCAGATATCTCCGGCCAGGAACTGGCCGGGGATGGCTGTGAAAGAAAGGCAAATAATGAGCGAAGTTAATAACACAAATAAAGTGAACAGAGCCAAACTGTATCAGCTGATTCTGTTCCCGATGAACAATGGTGCGACGAATGTTTATTACATTCTGACCATGAACTTCATCGCATATTACGCAAACGGCGTTCTGGGACTGGCTCTCATGTTTGCGACTACCATGGTTACGGCCATGAGACTGTTCGATGCGATCACAGACCCGATCATCGGTGCCCTGATCGACCAGACATCGACAAAATTTGGTAAATTCCGTCCGTACATGCTCCTTGGAAACGGTATCATGATCCTGTCTGCGATCCTGATGTACTTTGGTATCCGTCTGGTATCTCCGGATATGATGTGGCTGCGTTACACATGCTTCGTACTTTTCTATGCACTGTATGTAATCGGTTACACATTCCAGACTGCATGTACACGTTCCGGTCAGACTTGTCTGACCAACGACCCGAACCAGAGACCGCTGTTTACAGTATTTAATACAGTAGCCAGCCTGATCGGTATGGGTCTTGTGCAGTTCCTGGCTCCGATTTTAAGCAATAAGCTCGGTGGTTACAACAGCGCGGCATTCTTTGATTTCATGATTCCGCTTGCGATCGTTGTCTCTGCGATCCTGACTGTTCTTGCAGTCATCGGTATTGCAGAAAAAGACCGTCCGGAGTTCTTCGGTGTCGGCGGAACTCAGGAAAAAGTGAAACTCAGCGAGTATGTGGAGATCCTGAAGGCAAACGTAGAGCTTCAGCGTCTGATCATTGCCGGCGCAGGCTGCAAGCTTGCATTTTCCATCGCCACCAATATGACCGTTCTTTGTATGTTATATGGTGCGATGATGGGCAACTATAACGGATTGTATCTGCCGATGATGATCATCGGATATGTATTCTCCGCACCGTTCTTCCTTCTGACTGTCCGCACATCTCAGAAGAAAGGTCAGAAAGCATCCTTAGTCCTTTATACAAAGGTTGCTCTTGTGATGTATGTTGGCGTTCTGGCACTGTTATTCCTGTGGAAGCAGGGGGATCCGGCGTTTAATCTGAGCCTCGGACCGATCAATCTCTATACGATCGGATTCGTTCTGTTCTTTGGAATCGGTTACGGTGCATACTATGCGACAGCAGATATGTCCATCCCGATGGTAGCAGACTGCTCCGACTATGAGACATTCCGTTCTGGTAAATACATTCCGGGTATCATGGGAACACTGTTCTCTTTAGTGGATAAGTTAGTAAGCTCCCTTGGTTCCACAATCGTTGGTGTAGCGCTGGCGATGATTGGTATCAGCACACTTCCGGATGGAAATACACCGTACGCAGAGGGTATGCATATGGTAGTAATCCTCCTGTTCTGCGTGGTTCCGATGCTGGCATGGGTGGCTACTCTGCTTGCAATGAAGGGATATTCTCTGACTGGTGCAAGAATGAAGGAAATTCAGGCGATCAATGCAGTTCGTAAGGATGCGATCGCGAAGGGCATGAGTCTTGAGGAGGCCATGGAGACATGGAAGACGATCGACGATGTACCTGCGAATTTTAAAAATTAATTCATAGTATCATACAGAGTCTCTGGATGGGGTACAGAATTGTATTCCGGACGGAGACTCTGTTTTTGCGTTCATAAGATATGAATCTGTTTGGTATCAATGGATGTTTGTCGAAGGGTAAAACGCTGTACATATTTTTGATGTTCATGTACAATAGAAATTAGTTTCGTATGCTAAATTGATATCGGTAGGTATGGTAAAAATTTGAATGTTTTCAGGAGGTATGGGGATGAATATGAGAAAATGGTTTAAAGAAGCGCAGTACGGTATGATGGTGCACTGGGGTCTTTATTCTTTGCTTGGTGGAGAGTGGAACGGAACCAAGAGCGGTGCATATGCTGAATGGATTCAGGCGAACCGTCAGATTCCGATTGCGGAATATGAGAAATTGGCGAAAGCATTCAATCCGGTGTATTTTAATGCCGATGAGTGGATCCGGTTCGCAAAAGAGTGCGGGATGAAATATTTTGTCATTACAAGCAAGCACCATGATGGTTTCGCCTTATTCCACTCGAAAGTGGATAAATTTAACGTGGTGGATGCGACTCCGTTCGGAAGAGATATTATCGGTGAGCTTTCGGAGGCGTGTTACAAGCATGGATTGAAGTTTGGTCTTTATTATTCTCAGGATTTGGACTGGCATGAGGAGCATGGCGGCGGATACCTCTCCGGCCATATTCCTTGCGAAGGTGCTGCATGGTGCAACCAGTGGGATTTCCCAAATAATGAGAAAAAGAATTTTGATATCTGTTTTGAGAATAAAATAAAGCCGCAGGTGGAGGAGATCCTTCGAAATTATGGTGAGCTTTGCCTGATCTGGTTCGATGTTCCAATGACAATCAAGGATTCCCAGAGCCGCGAAATTTTTGAACTGGTGAAGAAATATCAGCCGAACTGCCTGATCAACTCACGCCTTGGAAATGGCGCTTATGACTATGTTTCCCTTGGTGACAATGAGATCCCGGACCGCATTCCGTCTGATGATGAGTATGATATGTCCAAAGTGGATATGAATGATTTCATGGGTCTCAAGCCGTCTCCGTACGGTCTCTATGAGACTGCAGCGACCATGAACAACAGCTGGGGCTACTGTGCATGGGATCATGACTGGAAGGATGCGAAGAAGATTCTGGAAATCAAGAAAAAACTGAGCAGTCTCGGAGTCAACTATCTGTTAAATGTTGGCCCGGACCATCTCGGAAGAATTCCGGGACCTAGCCAGGCGATCTTGCGGGAGGTTGCAAAGCATTTGTAGATGATAGATACTTGATGTGCTCGTGGTCAGATATGTCGCTAGAAGAAATTGTATTACGAGCTATGAATATCTCGGAACCTGACGATGAAGCAGTTGTCGAATAGAAGCAGTTTATACATAAAAATGGCTGATTTTATCTGAAAATTCTCGATTATTGTGACAAAATATAAAGAAATAATAGTTCTAAAAAACAAATCTTTGTGATATAATATAGATACCGTTAATGTAAAATGCCGATAGTATAGGCAAGTGGTTTATACAGAAGGAGGCGGT
>JAFUMF010000133.1 GCA_017482945.1 Lachnospiraceae bacterium | reverse complement strand
TTTTAATGTAAAATAGAATTAGATTGGGTTTATGGGCTTTTGTGGCTGACAGTATTAGTTATCCACATTTATGCACATGGTTATACACACGTTTAGGAGTATGAATATGCTGGAAAAAATTTTGGAAAAATGGGACGAAATCCTCTTGAATATAAAGGAAGAACACGATATTACCGATGTCTCATACAAGACCTGGCTTTTACCGCTTAAGCCATATTCTGTGGATAAAGATATCCTCACAATTATCGTGCCGGATGACATCTTTTTAAGCTATGTGAAAAAGAAATACGCATTTCTTTTGAAATTCACAATTGAAGAGGTCGCAGGTTTCCACTGTGAAGTCCGCTTTATTTTAAAGGACAGTGTCAAAGAAGAGAAAAATGATAAGAAACTGATCAACAATACTGCAAATCCGGTCAGTCAACAGGCAATCCAGAATGCAAATTTAAATCCCCGCTACACATTTGATACCTTCGTAGTCGGAAAAAATAACAATCTGGCCCATGCTGCTTCCCTCGCAGTTGCGGAA
This sequence comes from Lachnospiraceae bacterium, assembly GCA_017482945.1. GTDB lineage: Bacteria > Bacillota > Clostridia > Lachnospirales > Lachnospiraceae > Pilosibacter. Next base: position 4,909 of record JAFUMF010000133.1, on the reverse strand, counting down.
TCTCCGGGTGAAATTTACAATCCCCTCTTCCTTTATGGAGGTGTTGGTCTCGGAAAAACTCACCTGATGCATTCCGTTGCGCATTTTGTATTGAAAAATAATCCAAATGCCAAGGTCCTTTATGTTTCCACTGAGACATTTACCTCCGAGCTGGTAGATGCGATCCGAAACAAAAATAATATTACAACAACGGAATTCCGCGAAAAATATCGCTATAATGACGTCATTTTATTCGACGATATCCAGTTTATCATTGGTAAAGACGGTACCCAGGAAGAACTTTTCCACACATTCAATGCTCTTTACGAAGCGAAAAAGCAGATCATTATTTCCTCAGACCGCCCGCCGAAAGAAATTGAAAAACTGGAAGAACGTCTTCGTTCCAGATTCGAATGGGGTCTGACCGTCGATATCCAGAAGCCGGACTATGAAACAAGAATGGCAATTTTACGTAAGAAAGAAGAACTGGAAGGCTACAATATTGATAATGAAGTGATCAAGTACATTGCCTCCAACGTAAAATCCAATATCCGTGAGCTGGAAGGTGCACTGACAAAAATCGTTGCATTAAGTAAATTAAATAAGAAGGAAATCACAATCGAACTGGCCGAAGAAGCGTTAAAAGATCTGATTTCCCCAAATGCACCGCGTGAAGTGACCCCGCAGCTGATTATTAATGTAGTTTCGGAACATTTTGGACTGAATTCTTTAGATATCATCGGACAAAAACGGAGCAAAGAACTGGTATTCCCAAGACAGATCGTTATGTATCTTTGTGGAGAAATGACAACAGAGTCTCTCCAGAATATCGGTAAAGCGCTCGGCGGTCGTGATCATACAACGATCATTCATGGTCAGAAAAAGATTTCTTCCGAATTAAAGACGGATGAGAGCTTAAAAAATACAATCGATATTTTAAAGAAAAAAATCAATCCTCAGTAATTGTGGATGGGTATGTGGACTTTCTGTTCACAATTTGTGGATAACCCGGATAAATTTTTTGTGAATTTTACGCCTGTGGACAAGTCTTAGGTTATTCAGAAGAATTCTTAAGGTTACCCACAATGGAATTAACACCCGTTTTTCTTTTATTTTCAAGGCAAAAACGGCTTATTCACAAATCCACAGCCCCTACTACTAATACTACTAGAATCTTTTATATATTTATACCTACTTGAACTTCATCAAACCAGAAAGGAAGTTATCAACAGTTATGAAACTTACATTTCAAAAAGCTGCTCTTTTAAACGGCATCAATATTGTTTTAAAAGCTGTTCCATCCAAGACGACCATGCCTATTTTAGAATGCATCTTAATCGATGCTTCCACAAATGAGATCAAACTGACAGGCAATGATATGGAGCTTGGTATTGAAACAAAGGTGGAAGGTGAAATTTTAGAGAAAGGAAAAATTGCTCTTGATGCAAAACTTTTCTCTGAAATCGTCCGTAAACTGGCTGATTCAGACGCGATCGTTACCATCGAATCTGATGATAAGTTCAATACAGTAATTTCCTGTGATAATTCTGTATTCAAAATCCAGGGTAAAGATGGAGAAGAATTCTCATATCTTCCTTATATTGAAAAAAATAAATATATCTGCCTGTCTCAGTTCTCTTTAAAAGAGATCATTCGCCAGACTCTGTTCTCCATTTCTGTCAATGACAGTAATAAAATGATGACCGGCGAACTGTTTGAAGTAAAAGGCGATACATTAAGAGTTGTTTCACTCGACGGACACCGCATGTCTATTCGAAAAGTAGCTCTGAAAGATACCTACGAAAATACAAAAGTGATTGTTCCTGGCAAAACTTTAAATGAAATCAGCAAGATTTTGACCGGTGATAATGAAAAAGAAGTGCTGATTTTCTTCGGTGCCAACCATATTTTATTCGAATTTGATGATACGATCGTAATTTCCCGTCTCATCGAAGGCGAATATTTCAAAGTTGACCAGATGCTGTCCAGCGATTATGCCACAAAAGTAGTGGTGAACCGTAAAGAATTTATGGATTGTATCGAAAGAGCCAGCATCCTGATCCGAGAAAATGATAAAAAACCGATCATTTTAAATATCGAAGAGGCAAAAATGTCCCTTCGCTTAAATTCCAGCTTCGGTACCATGAACGCAGAAATCCTGATTCACAAAACAGGCCAGGATCTGATGATCGGATTCAATCCGAAATTCTTAATTGATGCACTTCGCATCATTGATGATGAAGAAGTGACTCTTTATATGATGAATGCAAAGTCTCCGTGCTTTATCAAGGATGAAAACGAGACCTACATTTATCTGATCCTTCCGGTAAACTTTAACGCTGCCGCTATTTAATGACTGAAAATACGGATACCGGGTATAATAAAAATAAAACATACCCCTGGTGGGGTATCTAACACCAGGGGATGTTTTCAATATTTGATTGTAAGAGGGAAAATATGGAAATAATTCATATCAAAGATGATTTTATTAAGCTTGGCCAGGCATTAAAGCTTGCCGGCCTGGTGGATTCCGGTGTGGACGCAAAGTTCGTGATCCAGGATGGTCTTGTAAAAGTAAACGGAAACGTGGAAGTACAGAGAGGCAAGAAGCTGGTGAAGGGCGATGTTGTGTCTTTCGAGGGAAAACAGTTTAAGGTAGAATAGTAAGGATACGGTTTCATGTTCATTGAATCGATTGAACTTTTAAATTTTAGAAATTACGGGCAGTTACATATGGACTTCCACGAGGGAACCAATGTGCTGTATGGAGACAATGCCCAGGGAAAGACCAATATCCTGGAATCCATCTATGTCTGCAGCACAACAAAATCCCATAAGGGAAGCAAAGATAAAGAAATTGTCAGATTTGGTGAAGATGAATCCCATATTAAAATGATGGTAAGGCGGGATGGAATTCCTTACCGGATCGACATGCACTTAAAAAAGAATAAGGCAAAAGGTGTGGCGGTCAATGGGATTCCGATCAAGAAAGCCAGTGAATTATTTGGAATCGTAAATGTGATCTTTTTCTCGCCGGAGGACTTGAATATCATAAAAAATGGTCCTGCGGAGCGGAGAAGATTCATTGATTTAGAGTTATGTCAACTCAATAAATTGTATGTATACAATCTTGTTCAATATAACAAGGTAGTGGTACAGCGAAATAAACTTTTAAAGGAACTGGATTTTGATCCGTCTTTAAAAGAAACATTGGAAATTTGGGATGAGCAGCTGGTGAAATACGGAAAAGAATTGATTTCCATGAGAACGGCTTTTATTAAAGAATTGAACGAGCTGATCCATGATATTCATTTTCATCTTTCCGGTGAAAAAGAAGAACTTTTTATTCAGTATGAGCCAAATGTAACGGTTGATACGTTTGAAGAGTCCCTTATGAGAAACCAGTTTCAGGAAATCAGGCAGAAAATGACTTTGACCGGTCCGCACAGAGATGACCTGAATTTTGTTGTAAATGGCACAGACATCCGAAAGTTCGGATCCCAGGGCCAACAGCGGACGGCGGCACTTTCCTTAAAGCTTGCAGAGATTGAATTGGTAAAAAAGACAGTGAAAGATTATCCGGTCTTACTTTTGGATGATGTCCTTTCTGAATTGGACAGTAAGAGACAGGAGCATCTGTTATCGGAGATCAACCATATCCAGACGATGATCACGTGTACGGGTCTGGATGAATTTGTCAGCAGCAAATTCCAGATGGATAAGATTTTTAAGATTGTTGAGGGAACTGTCGAGAGTGAAGAGTATGGAAGAGATTAAAGGAGGAACTTCATGAGCGCAGAATATGGAGCCGATCAAATCCAGATTTTGGAAGGACTTGAAGCGGTAAGAAAAAGACCGGGTATGTATATTGGAAGCACATCTTCGAGGGGACTTCATCATCTTGTATATGAAATCGTAGATAACTCTGTAGACGAAGCACTTGCAGGTTATTGTAAGTCCATCGATGTACAGATCAATGCCGACAATTCCATTACTGTCAAGGATGATGGTCGTGGTATTCCGGTCGATATTCAGAAAAAAGCCGGAATTCCGGCGGTAGAAGTTGTATTTACGATTCTCCATGCCGGCGGTAAGTTCGGTGGTGGAGGATATAAGGTTTCTGGCGGACTTCATGGTGTAGGTGCGTCTGTTGTTAATGCGCTTTCTGAGTGGCTGGAAGTAGAAGTTCGCACAGGCGGAAAAGTATACAACCAGCGTTATGAGCGCGGTAAGACCATGTATCCGCTGAAAGTCGTTGGCGAGTGTTCTCAAGATGATCACGGTACGACTGTTCGTTTCCTGCCGGATAAGGAAATTTTTGAAGAGACTGTATATGATTATGATATTTTAAAAATCAGGCTCAGAGAAACTGCATTCCTGACAAAAGGACTGAAGATCACACTGAGAGACGACAGGGAAGATAAGAAAGAAAAAACATTCCATTATGAAGGTGGTATTAAGGAATTCGTGACCTACTTAAATCGCAGCAACGTGGCTCTTTATGATCAGGTCATTTACTGTGAAGGTACAAAAGACGGCGTGGCGGTGGAAGTTGCCATGCAGCACAACGATTCCTATACAGAAAATATTTACAGCTTTGTAAATAATATCAATACACCGGAGGGCGGAACTCATCTGACCGGTTTTAAGAATGCCCTCACAAAGACATTAAATGATTATGGCAGAAAGAATAAAATCTTAAAGGACAGCGAACCGGCACTTTCCGGTGAAGATATCCGTGAAGGTATCACCGTAATCATCAGTGTAAAAATCGGTGAGCCGCAGTTTGAAGGTCAGACAAAACAGAAGCTCGGAAACAGTGAGGCGAGAGGTGCTGTTGACAGTATCGTAAGTGAGCAGCTTACTTACTTCTTAGAACAGAACCCGTCGGTGGCAAAATCCATCGTTGAAAAATCTGTTCTTGCCCAGC
>JAFUMF010000132.1 GCA_017482945.1 Lachnospiraceae bacterium | reverse complement strand
AATTTCCCATCAGAAATTTCGTTTAAATCAATCTGTCTTTCCATGTTCTACCTCAATATACGGCTTTCCTGTCTCATTACTGGCCGTCATCCGGCTTCGTCTCCTTCGCCTGAGCCGCAGATTCTCCAGGCGCAGCCTCTCCCGGTGCTGGTGTATCCACACTAGTCACACCCTCCGGAATCGGATCGATCACCGACGAACCGCCCGCATGGCTGTCCGGAAGTCCGAGGCCTCCCTCATACGGAATCACCTCTTCATCATAGTTCTCCGTCGGAACCTCGATTGGATTTCCATCTGCGTCTGTCTCCGGCTCGGTCGCCTCTCCACCTTCTGGATTCTCGCTGCCCTCAGTCGGCTCAAGACCGCCCTGATTCTGGTTTGTAATTCCCTCTTCCTGATTTGCAAGGCTCTCATCCACCTCTTCCACAACCTCAGTATCTGGGAACACATTCATATAAGGAAGAATATCTGTTAAAATCTTCTGGAAAATCTCAGTTGCAAATGTACTGTGCGCCTGCTCTTCTCCCGGAAGATGCGGAGTATCAATCACTACATAAACAAGGACCTGCGGATCATCTGCCGGTGCAAAACCAGCAAAGGAAACCAGGTAGTTGTTGGCAGAACGTGGTAACTTCTGAGCTGTACCTGTCTTACCGCCAACGGTATATCCAGCCACACGGCCGGCTTTACCAGTACCCTCTTCGTGGTCAACCGTCTGAAACATGGCTTCGATCAGAAATTCACTGGTAGACTGAGAAACAGTCTCACGAACCAGATTCGGCTCCACCTTTTTCACCACCGCACCCTGCTCATTTAAGATCTGCTTCACCACATGGGGCTCGTAGTAGGAACCGCCATTGATAATAGAGGAAAGTGCCGCTGCCATCTGAACCATCGTACAGTTATAAGTCTGTCCGAAGGAGTTACATGCAAGGTCTGTCGGCCCCATATTATCGGCCTTAAAGATCAGTCCGGAGGTATCTGCCTCGCCCGGAAGGTCGATTCCTGTTTTCTGTCCGAAACCGAAGAGTTCCTGGTACTCTGCAAACTTCTCAGTACCGAGTCTTGCTGCCATCTGCATCATGGCATCGTTACAGGATTCCATAATGGACCATGTTGCATCAAGGGTTCCATGTCCGATTCGGCTGACACAGCGGATGTTATAACCACCAATATGCTGTCCTCCGTCACAGACGAAGGTTTCATATTTGCCGATCACGCCCTCTTCCAGACATGCCGCAACGGTCAGTGGTTTCGCCGGGGAACCCGGCTCATAACTGTCGCTGACCACAAAGTTTCGCCACATTTTATTCCAGGCATCGTTTTTCTCAGCTTCTGTCATCGCAGCGATCTGTTCCTCTGTATACATGGTGGAAAGATCACGCGGATTGTTTAAGTCAAATCTGCGGTTGGAGCTCATGGCCAGAATTTCTCCGCTGTTCGGGTCCATTACAAGAACCGCCGCAGTCTCACTGCCGATTCCGTTCATCCACTCGTCGATATATTTTTCAACGATTTTCTGGATATTCACATCAATGGTGGAAACGATGGTGTTGCCGTTTTCCGCAGACTTGATCACCGTCTCCATGTTGGACTCACTGTCCAGATAGCCGTATTCACGGCCGTTGGTTCCGATCAGTTCACTATTGTAATACTGCTCGATACCGCCGCTTCCCTGCTGACCGTTGTCGAAGGAAAAGCCGACCACATTGCATGCCAGAGAATCGTACGGATACAGTCTCCGGTATTCATCCTCGAACCAGACACCTTTGATACGGGCATCTTTTCGTTCGTTGATGCTCTTGGTGTTGAACTCTACCTGCATGGTCTCGAAGGCTTCTTTCTGTTCGGCAGAAAGCTGACGTTCGTATCGGATATAATAAGAATCCGGATTATTCTGGATCACATCCAGGATTTCCTGTCTTTCATATCCAAAGACCTCGCAGAGAGCAGAGACCGTCGGCTCTAAGAAATCATCTGCGGCTTTGTTGATCTGGTTGGCATCAATGATCAGGTTGTAAACCTTTTCACTGGTTGCCAGATAAGTGCCGTTTCTATCCACGATATCGCCTCGGCGGTACGGGATCGTACGGCTGTCGAAGGAGGAATGCTGATTCAAAACGATCTGCGTATAGTCCTCACTTTTCTCTTCAATTAAGTTATATAGCACTGCCACAAGACCAATTAAAGCCAGCGTAATTACGAGGACCGTAACCGCCAGCTTCTCTTGCATATACCCTGTGAGTACTCTTCTTTTATTTCTGTTACCGTTCTGGGATGTCTTCATACTGTCTAACATACTCGCTTTCCGTCCTATTATACAACCGAACCTGATTCTTATTTGCATAAACCATGCCCAGCTCTTCTGTTGCTACCTTATAAACATAGTCAAGGTCCACAGACGTATTGATTCTAGTTTCAAGCGCGTCGTTATCGGCCTTTAAAGTCTCGATGGATTTTTCAAGTGCTTCAATATGATTCAGTCTCGCCGCTACAGTAGACTGCAGCTGAAGGTAATTGATACACAGGTAAAGGGTACAGATTGCCGCGATTGTAAGCATGATAACATACGGCAGGTCCATCGGAAGTGCCTTTTCCTGGTTTCTTCTTGCTGTAACAGTATGGCGTTTTTCTGTTCTCTCGATCGGACGCTCAACCGGGTTGAGCTGTCTTGCAGCGGTGCCATTCACATATTCAGCCTGCGCCATACTTCTGCGGCTCTTTGCTGCTGCCATACTATCACATCCTTTCTATCAGATTTTCTCCCTGCGAATTCAGCTCGCAGCCTTATTTTCTTGCTTCTCTGCGTTCAAATACTCGTAATTTTGAGCTCTTGGAGCGCTTGTTTTCTTCAATTTCTTCCTCAGCCGGGATAATCGGCTTTCTTGTGACTACTTTTCCCTTGCTCTTCTTTCCGCAGACACATACCGGTAAGTTCGGCGGACAAACGCACGGATTCTCGTTGTCACGGAATCTCAACTTGACGATGCGGTCTTCCAGAGAGTGGAAGGTAATAATGGAAAGTCTTCCCTCCGGATTTAACAGATCGATCATCGTATCGATGGATTCTGTCAGGACCTCCAGTTCCTTATTGAGTTCAATTCGGATCGCCTGGAATGTTCTTTTTGCAGGATGACCACCTTCGGCTCTCATCTTTGCCGGGATCGCGGCTTTGATGATCTCCACGAGCTGGTCGGTTGTCTCGATTCGTCCTTTTTCTCTTGCTCTTACGATGTGCTTTGCGATGTTCTTCGCAAACTTGTCCTCACCGTAATCGCGGATCACGCGGAATAACTCCATCTCTGTGTAGTCATTGACGATGTCTGCCGCGGTTTTGTCGTTTCTCTGGTCCATTCTCATGTCCAGAGGGGCATCCTCCCGATAGGTGAATCCTCGTTCTGCCGTGTCCAATTGGTAGGAGGAGACACCTAAGTCGAGATAAATACCGTCTACTTTTTGAATCCCTAAACCTTCGAGCACTTCCCGGATATTCCGGTAGTTGCTCCGAACAATGGTAACTTTCTCTTTGAATGGTTCCAGACGCTCCGTTGCGGCTTTGATCGCATCCGCATCCTGATCGATTCCGATCAGACGACCGTTTTCACCGAGTCTGCTTGCGACTTCATACGCATGGCCGCCGCCGCCCAGTGTACCGTCGACGTAGATTCCGTCCGGTTTGATGTTTAAGCTGTCAACTGTCTCGTAGAGGAGAACTGACTTGTGTTCAAAAATCATATGCCAAGACCTTCCATATTTTCTGCGATTTCTTCCATATCATCATATACGTTCTTTTCAGCCCATAAAGCTTTATTCCAGATCTCAATGCGGCTTCCGACGCCCACTAAGACCACGTCTTTTTCCAGCTGTGCAAAATCTCTTAAGACCGCCGGGATCAGAATTCTTCCCTGCCTGTCCACTTCACAGGCGCTGGCACCAGCCAGGAAGAATCTTGTAAATTTTCTGGCGTTGGCATTTGTAAGAGGAAGTGCGTGGAGTTTCTCTTCAAAGGATTTCCATTCGGAATTTTCGTACACGAAAAGACAGCCATCCAATCCCTTTGTCACAACGAACTCATCGCCCAGCTGCTCACGGAATTTGGATGGAACAATCAAACGGCCTTTTGCATCGATTGTATGACTGTACTCACCAATGAACATCCTTTTCTCCTGTTTCTTTTTGTTCCAAACGGAACCACTTATCCCCCATTTGGACCCACTTTGCTCCACTTTTCACCACTTCTGATATAATCTTAGTACATTTGCACAGAAATGGCAAGAATTTTTTAAGAAAAAAGCAAACAAAAAAAGCCGCGAAATCGCGACTTTTTTTCGGGTCTATATCTATTGCTTCGGCTAAAATCCAGCCACAATATATTGTTCAATCAAATGGTCCAGTTCTACGCTGTGCTGATAGATGGTATCATAATCTTTTTTCATATCGATGCTGTCATTTAATTTCTGTCTGGCTGCCTCAATTTTTTCGATTAATCTCTGTTTTTCCAGCGTTTTCTCCATTGATTCGTTACCCTCTTTCTTCTCTGTGCTTTTTGTGGAACAATACCAGGACTGACACGGAAATGATCACCATTGCAATGGAAAGCATCTGGGATACTGCAAGTCCTGTTCCCGGGATCAGAAGAGAATCTGTTCTCAGTCCCTCGATCCACGCACGTCCAAGACCGTATCCTGCAAAGTAGATCAGCATCATTTCCCCATCGAATTTCTTTCTCTTTCTGTACCATAACATAAAGAGAAGCACTCCGATATTCCACAACGATTCATAGAGGAAGGTCGGGTGCACCTGGATGTACTCGATTCCATTTTCTATGATCAGATTGTCGATCAGCTCCTGGGAGATCATGCTCTCATTTACAATACTGCGCTTGATTCTCATGGCAAGGAAACTATCGGTATAGCCACCGAAGGCTTCGCAGTTAAAGAAATTGCCCCAGCGGCCGATGATCTGGCCGGTCACAAGACCCAACACTGCTGTGTCTGCCATAGAGAAAAATGACATCTTCCTTTTTTTTGCAAAGACATACAACGTAATCACTGCGGCAATAATTCCACCGTAGATTGCCAGTCCGCCTTTTCTTAAGTTGATGATCTCTGTTAAATGGTCCTTATAGTATCCCCACTGAAATACTACGTAATAAATTCTTGCACCTAAAATTGCAAATAACATGCCGTAGATGGCAAAATCCAGATACAGCTCCGGATCCTGTCCTCTTCGTTTGGCGTCAGACTGGGCGACCAGAACACCGCAAACCATACCGATTCCGATGATCACGCCGTAGAAGGCGATGGAAAAGCCTCCGATGGAGAAGCTTTTTACCATATTCTGGATCGTGATTCCCAAATGTACAAAACTCAAATCTGCTCCTGCCGTTTCGTCCACGCTCCTTTTCTCATTTGTGAGTCCTATTTTATAACGAAATACTACAAAAAGCAAATAAATTCGCATGACATCGCTCCCCTATTTTCGACAAATTCATGCAAAGACGATTATTTTTTGGCGAATTTAAAGGCTCGGATTGACTTTCTTTTCTGAAACTTTTATACTTAAAGTAACTATTTTTTGTTTTCGGCATTGTGATTATTTTACCGAAAACATCGGGAATTATGATTTCTTATGGAGGGGTTTATAATGGGAATTGAAAGCATTTTAACAAAAATCGAAAGCTGGCATGACGAGATGGTAGCATGCCGCCGCGATCTTCACAAGCACGCAGAGCCGGGCTGGAGAGAATACCGTACAACAGCGAAAATTATTAAAGTTTTAAAAGAGAACAACATTCCGTTCAAATATGGTCATGAAATCATCAATCCGGAATTCCTCTGGTCCTATCCGACCCAGGATGTATTAGAGGCACACCAGAAACGTGCCATCGAACAGGGCGCCGACCCGGAAATCATCGCAGAAATGAAAGGATTTACAGGCGCATGTGCAATCATCGAGACTGGAAAACCAGGAAAGACCATCGCGATCCGTTTTGATATCGACTGTAATGACGTAAACGAGACAACAGATCCGAACCATGTTCCGCTTCAGGAAGGTTTCGCATCCATCAACCCGGGCTGCATGCACGCTTGTGGTCATGACGGTCATGCAACAATGGGTCTTTACACCGTACTTGCGTTAAACGAGATCAAAGATGAACTCTGCGGTACGATTAAAATGATCTTCCAGCCGGCAGAGGAAGGCGTGAAAGGTGCACAGTCCATCGCAGAAGGCGGCATTCTCGACGATGTAGATATCTTCCTTTCCAGCCACCTTGGCATGGGCTACAAGACCGGCGAACTGATCGGTCTTACAAAGGATTTCCTTTCCACAACAAAGATCGATGCTACATTCCACGGTGTTGCTTCCCACGCTGGCATGACTCCGCAGGAAGGCAGAAGTGCGATCCTCGCTGCTGCTTCCGCTGCCCTTGCAATGCATACATTCTGTCAGGACTCCCGCGGCGCGTCCCGTATCAACGTTGGTACGATCCACGGCGGTACAGGAAGAAACGTCGTTCCGGATAAGGCAGTGATCCAGATCGAGACAAGAGGTAAGACAGCAGACATCGAGCGCAACGTTTACAACCGTGCAATGGAGAGCATCGAAGGTGCTGCTAAGATGTTCGGATGTACTGTTGAGACTGAAATCATGGGTTCCGCTTCTAGCGCAGACAGTGACTGGGCACTTGAGCCGTACATCAACAAGGCACAGGCTCGTATCCCGGAGATCACAAAATACCAGCCGGAAGATGGTTTCACAGGTTCCGAGGATGCTACTTACCTGATGGCGAAGGTTCAGGAGCATGGCGGCCTTGCAACTTACATGGGCGTTGGCGCTGATATCGCTGCTCCGCACCACAATGGTAAGTTCAACTTCGATGAGAAGGCTCTTGTGACAAACGTTAAGTTACATACAGCGATTGTTTGGGAGATTTGCAACGAATAGTAAAAAAGTATCGATTTTCGCTTTATTTTCAAGGAATTTTGGTTCTTTGTCAAGAGTGGGGGTAAAGATTTTTTTCGAGACATAGGAAGTGATTCCTATGTCTCGGAAAACAATCAGTTTTCAATTATTTTTGCCACGCCTGAATATTCAAATGGCACTTTTCACATCAACGCATGTCGAAGCAAACGTTCGCTATCTATTGACTTTCAAGAATATTTCTCGTATAATTAACATATAATAAATCAACAGCGGTTGATTATGGGCTGGTCGAAAGACCCTGGTCCACCGAGCGGCGGGGAATTTCCCCGCTATTTTATTACTCAAATTTATTGCAAAGGATGTACATATGTCAGAAAAAATTTTGAGTGTATTTATAGATGAATCTGGCGATTTCGGACCTTATGAACCCCATGCACCTTATTATCTGGTCACTATGGTGCTTCATAATCAAAATATTGATATTGCAGAAAATATCAAAGTATTTGATAATCATTTACTGAACCTGGGCTATGAACATCATTCTGTACATACCGGTCCACTAATCCGTCGGGAATCCGTTTATACCAATGACACAGTTGAAGAACGCAAACACTTATTCAATGCATTATTCAACTTTGCCAGAAAACTGGATTTTCACTACTCTTGCGTAAAAATTAAGAAAAGTGAGTGCCCAGATGTTATCACTATGACATCGAAAATATCTAAGGCTATTGCAAATGTCCTCCGCGCCAATGAAGCCTTCTGGAATAGCTTTGATAATGTCATTATTTATTATGACAATGGACAAATCGAACTTACCAAAATATTAACTTCTGTGTTCAGTACCCTGTATACTCATGTTGAATTCCGTAAAGTTCGACCGGTAGATTATAAATTATTCCAGGTAGCTGATCTAATCTGCACAATGGAACTTTTAGAAGAAAAAGCTGCGGCTAATGCTTTCAGCCGTTCTGAAATAGATTTCTTTGGAAACGTCAGAGATTTTAAAAAAAACTATTTGAAAAATATAAAGAAAAAAATACTATAAGAGAATATTTTCAACTCCGATGAATACCAAACTCACCGGAGTTTTTTAATACTTGGTGCGCACCAAAATATATTGAAAAATCCACATTTTTATGTTAAAGTAAAGTGTCATGGTGTGCTCATATTTCCTATATATCAGGGAATGGGAGTTCATTATATGAAAAACTTTAAAGGCAAAAATCGGGTTTGGTGCGGAATTGGTGCGGAGATCATTCCCCTAACCCGAAAAAACCTTGTAAATAAAAGAAAAATCAAAGGAGAAATAGATAATATGAAATTAGGTATCGTTGGTCTGCCTAACGTAGGTAAAAGTACATTATTCAACTCCCTGACAAAAGCCGGTGCCGAATCCGCAAACTATCCGTTCTGTACCATCGACCCGAACGTTGGTATTGTTCCGGTTCCGGATTTTCGTTTAAAATTATTAACTGATCTTTATCATTCTAAAAAAACTACTCCGGCTGTGATCGAGTTCGTTGATATTGCCGGACTTGTAAAAGGCGCTTCCAAGGGTGAAGGTCTTGGCAACCAGTTCCTCTCCAACATCCGTGAAGTTGACGCGATCGTTCATGTGGTTCGCTGCTTCGAGGATCCGAACGTCATCCATGTAGACGGCAGTGTAAATCCGCTCCGCGACATCGAGACAATCAACTTAGAGCTGATCTTCTCTGATATCGAGATTCTGGAAAGAAGAATCGCTAAGGGCGCAAGAGGTGCTGCAAACAATAAGGCAATCGCAAAAGAGCTTGAGATCACAAAGGCTATGAAGGCTCATCTTGAGGATGGCAAGTTAGCAAAGAGCTTCGAGTGTGAGGACGAGGATGCACTTGCATTCATCAACTCCTTAAACCTGTTAACATGGAAACCTGTTATTTTCGCTGCTAACGTAGCTGAAGACGAGCTTGCTGATGATGCTGCAAACAATAAGTATGTTGCATCCGTTCGCGAATTTGCGGCTGAGAATGACTGTGAAGTATTTGTGATCTGCGCTCAGATCGAACAGGAAATTGCAGAACTGGATGATGATGAGAAAAAAATGTTCCTTGAAGACCTCGGTCTGGAAGAATCCGGTCTGGACAAGCTGATCGCTGCAAGCTATCGCACACTCGGTCTCCACAGCTTCCTCACTTCCGGTGAAGATGAGACACGTGCCTGGACGATCAAACTCGGTACAAAAGCTCCGCAGGCAGCCGGTAAGATCCACTCTGACTTTGAACGTGGCTTTATCAAAGCTGAAGTTGTAAACTACAAGGATCTTCTTGATTGCGGCTCCTACAGTGCAGCCAGAGACAAAGGACTTGTCCGCATCGAGGGTAAAGAGTACGTGATCAAAGACGGTGACGTTGTGCTGTTCCGTTTTAATGTATAATTTGCAATAATAAAAAATGAAAAGACCGCTTTCCTGGGGCCAATGCAATTGGCCGGTCTAGGAAAGCGGTCTTATTAATTAATCTTTAATTATACTTTGTACCATATACTGTTGCATCGTAAACCAGTAAATCCATGTCTCTCACAAACGCAGATTCTGCTGTGTGTTTTGCATGTTCACCTTCATGTGAATGCATAGCGATCAACTGTACAATCTCATCCGGGATACCATGCTTAGATGCTAACAATGCTCCTGACAATGGATGACGCATAATTTTGCCCTTGGGGCTGGTTACATAGCTTCCATCTTCTACTGTATATTCCAAAAACTTTCCAACATCATGCAGCAATGCGCCGGCAACAACAATATTTTTATCGAAGCGAAGTCCCTGTCTGTTCTTGAATTCCTTCACGGCATCATACCCAGCCATACAAGCCTCCACCACACTATTGATGTGTTCGATCAATGTGACCTTTGTGTTGCTTCTTTCTAAGGTCAACGGAATTTCATAAACTGAGCTTGCATCCCATCCACCAACCTGAATCGCTTCTATTACTGTTTCAATTGCATTTGTACGAAGCGCTTCATCTGTTATTTCATTAAATCGTGGAAACATTCCCTGAATATCTGTATGATTCATATAATACCTCATTTCTTGGTTTAGGCTCTACTTGTATGATTCATTTCGAACTGCTCTTCCATTTTCGATACACAAACAGTACCAACAAGATCTCCGAGACAGTTGCCCGTTGTAGAAGCCATGTCAAACAGTCGATAGAATCCGGCCACGATACCTACAATCTCTCCTGGGAATCCAAGCATCGTTACAGCAGTCATT
>JAFUMF010000131.1 GCA_017482945.1 Lachnospiraceae bacterium | reverse complement strand
TATCCGATGATAGAATCGCCACTGTTGGAACCACCAATCTGGATTACCGCAGTCTGTATCACCATTTCGAGTGCGGCGCGCTGATCATCGATAACTCTGCAGTCACAGAAATCAAGGATGACTTTATAAACACACTCCAAATATCGCAGCAGATCACCTCAAAAGACTGTACCCCACCGATTCCAATACGTCTTTTCCAGGATGTTCTCCGTTTATTTGCACCACTTATGTAGAAAGAAGGAATGATATGTTTGATGCACCAGAAAAATACCGCAAATTGAGCCACTGGATCATTGGTACATTTACCTGCTGTATTTTGATTTACCTGAGTTTTCGCCACATCAGCAGCATCGCAGGAGCAATTTCCTGGCTGGTAACACTTGCAAAACCATTGCTATTTGGAATCATGTTCGCACTGATTTTAAATGTTCCGATGCGATTTATCGAAGAACTGCTTCAACAAAAAACAACCATAAAAAACGGGATTCGCCCGCTCTCCATCCTACTGGCTCTGGCACTGGTTCTCGGCATCTTTATCGGTATTGCAGTCCTTGTTATTCCTGAATTGCTTGATGCTGTAAAGCTTCTGATTCAGATTGCCGTCAGCGGACTTGACCAGATGGAACAGATGGAAATGACGTTGAGTACAACTGAATCTCAGCTTGGACAATATCTGGCCCAGATCAATATTGATTGGAGCGGTCTGAAGATCCGACTGGAAGAATGGGCAAAATCCTGGAGCAATATATTTGTAGATATCGCTGTTGACGCACTCAAAGTTATGGCCGGCGAGGTCGTTACGTTGTTCATCAGTTTTGTGTTTGCAATTAATATTCTTGCAAGTAAGGAACGCTTGAAATACCAGGTCTGCAAATTGATCCGTGTCTGGCTGCCTAACTGGCTGGGAGAAAATCTGATCCATATCTCTTCTGTCTGCAACAAAACATTCCGTCTCTTTATTGCAGGTCAGGCGACCGAAGCCGTTATTCTTGGTACACTCTGTATGATTGGCATGGCCATCCTCCGCATTCCGTATGCGCCGATGGTCGGTGCACTGATTGGTGTTACGGCTCTGATTCCAGTTGCCGGTGCCTATCTTGGCGCAATTATAGGTGCGATTATGATCATGACCGTAAATCCATTTAAAGCCCTTGTGTTTTTAATCTTCCTGATCATTTTGCAGCAGGTGGAAGGAAATGTTATTTATCCGAAAGTAGTAGGAACAAAAATCAATCTTCCATCCATCTGGGTATTGGCGGCTGTCACTATTGGCGGCAATCTGGCAGGGCCAGTGGGCTTGCTCTTAGGAGTACC
This sequence comes from Lachnospiraceae bacterium, assembly GCA_017482945.1. Taxonomy (GTDB): domain Bacteria; phylum Bacillota; class Clostridia; order Lachnospirales; family Lachnospiraceae; genus Pilosibacter. The sequence goes on along the minus strand of JAFUMF010000131.1, from coordinate 15,989 downwards.
AGCGGCATCTTCCGCCTATGCCCTGCTAAAAGAAGCGACGAATTCTCGCCAACAAAAAATCTCAGCTAAAAAGAACTAACCTTTTTATCTTTGTACATCCAAATTAAGATTCCTAAAAATGGAATCATGCCTCCAAGAGCCATATTTGCCATTCCCAGACCATTTGACACAGCCGAATTCGGTGCGACAACAGCTACCGCATTCAAAATAATCTTGGCTGCCAGCGGATTTAATACGCACATCCATCGAGGTAAATATGTAAACTTTTTAAAAATAGCCCAGAACATCACAAGCGAAGCGATCATATATGGAGTCATCATGATAATAGTAAACGGAAGAATTCCCCATAGTGCAAACTGCAGAGCTGATTCAGGTATACTTTCTAAGAGAGTTGCCGCCTCTAGCGGATCAAAACCATTATTACATTCCACTCGTATTATTAACATTAATGCTACACACAAAATATGAACAGACCCACCCAATGCTGCAGTGGATATTGCACCGGCATGAATCAATTTTCGATAAAGACCAGCACTCTTATTCGTTCCTTTTCCAACAATTTCTGCAATTGCTTTGAAACCAAAATATTGCATCGGTATTCCGATCCCACCGAAAAGTGCGCTCAAACCTAACCGCAAATATGATAATTCAGCACAGCTTGCAATCATCCCGATATAATGGTTACTTGCCTCCGGATATACCATCCATCCCAAAAGAAAATCACATATTAGAGATAATATTGAACCGACGAACCCGATCCATAATAATTTCTTAATCATGCCTACCCCCAGATTCATTACAGTATCTTGCAATAAATAAATTATACAATTCTGTCTAATACGACGCAACAGATAAATGCAGTCGGACTGCCAGCCATATCGTAAAGGCTGAACATCACAGGTTACCATGATGTTCAGCCTTTTATCACTTCATATAGGCTATCTTATTATCCGCGATGTACAATAATCTCCAGATCAGACATCGGGAATGTGCAGCACGGATGAATATATCCAAGTTCCTTGTCACGCTTGCGCACAGCGATTTCTGTATCTGCCAGTGTAATCTCGCCTTTTACAATATAAGAACGACAGAATCCGCAAACGCCGCTTCTGCATTTTACTGCCGGAACAAATCCAGCTTTTTCCAGAGCGACTAAAATGGTCTCATTGCTCTTTGCCGGAATCTCTCTTGTCTCGCCTGCCATATGTACTAAAATCTTATACTCGTCCTGTCCTGCTTTTTCCATCGGTGCGAACTGGCTGTCGCCACCCATACCAATGCGGACAAAACGTTTCTGAAGATTTAACGGGGCAAGGATTGTCTTCATGTGCTTTACAAGTCCTGCAGGTCCGCTGATGAACAGGGACGCATCTGTAACGTCATGGTACTTGTTGATGATATCTAAGGAAACGAAGCCATGCTCACATCCTTCGATTTCTTCATTGGCAATCACAAGAACGCATTTGAACTTTCCGGCAGAAGCTTCTTCTAACTGTTTCCACTCCTCTTTGTATACAACCTCTTCCATGGTGTTTGCGCCATAAATAAGAGTCAGCTCGCAGTCTACATCGCCTTCCACGATTGCTTTCGCCATGGAACGGAACGGAGTTACACCGATGCCGCCTGCAATACCGATCACATGCTTTTTATCGCGGATCGGGGAATAGCTGTCACCAAGGCCCGGGCCGCCTAATGTAACTTCTGTGCCGACTGCCCAGTTCTCGTAAATATAGTTGGAAACATAACCGCCATCCATGCGTTTTACAGAAATCTCATAGATCCCGTTTACAGAATCTTTCGGGGAGGAACAGATTGCATACGGACGCTCGATCTTATTTCCATCGATTTCTAAAATTACCGGAATATAGGCACCGGCAGAAAAATATGCTAATTCATGGTCATCACTGGCTTTTAATGTATAGGTACGCATGCTGCTGTTTTCATCTTTTACATTGGTGATCACCATCGCCTGGCTCTTCGGATGCATTAATTTAGCAAGTCGATTCGCATTCGGAATGTTGTGTGCCATCTTAGTTACCTCCTTTAATTGTCTGAGCAACCTTCATTGCTACCGGGATTCCTGTTACATTTGTCTGATAACCGATACCAAATGCAAACTGGCCAACGAAGGATAATCCTTCATAAACTTCTTCCGGGTTACCGCCGTTTAACTGTGCAGTTGCTGCTTCGTTCTTGCGAATATCAGCAAATGTTCTCGCATAGCCCAGAGCACCATTTCTCACGCCTGCATAGCGGGATAATGTTGCCGGTGTTGCGATGGAAATTTCCTCGATACAGTCAAACAGATCGATTCCAAGATGCTCGCCTGTTGTTTTGATGATCTTCTGCGCAAACTCATCTTTTGCCTTGAAGTACTCTTCCTGAGTCATGCCATCTAAGGCGCTTCCTAACATCGGAACAGATAAGGATAGTACGCAAGTTCCCTCCGGAGAGAAATCTTTTACTGTAACATTCGGACAGAGTGCACCGATACAGTACGGGCCTTCCCAGCCTCTGGATGCCTCGTAAGTTTCTTTCGCATCAGCAGCATCTGCAATGAACAGATGATGCGCTTTGATTCCTAACTCTTCCGCACTCTTGTTTAAGCCGAGATAAACAATTGTGAAGGAGAAGTTCTCTGTAATATCTTTCTGTCTCTCCAGTAAAGCCTGCTTTTTCGGAGAATCTTCTTTGATCAGATCTTCGAATACGATTCTCGGAGAAACGTCTGCGATTACCTGTGTTGTCTCAATATAATCGCCATGATTTGTTTTCACGCCGCATACTTTTCCGTCTTTTGTAACAATCTCAGTTACTTCCGTGTTCAGCCATACATCGCCGCCGTTTTCACGGATCTTTGTCTCCATCTCAGCCAGGTAACCGTGGCACGCATGGTTCGGGAAATAGGTCGGCATTGTAACCAGCATCATAACGACCGGAGCATAACGGAAGAATGGGAATTCGTCGATCTTCGGTCCCAGATACCACCACAGGTTGTTGAAGATTGCCTGGATGTTCATCGGCATCTCAAGATAATCAAACACTTCCTGAGCAGTCATCTTCATGAGCATCTGGAAATGCGGGAATTTTTCCTGCATCAGTTCCGGTGTGAAATCCGGAGATTTTGCAAACTTTGCAGCGCCCAGCACTTCACCGCATAAGCCAAGGTACTGCTGTACCACCGGTGCACTTCCCGGAATTTCTTTCTCAATAGCCATAACCAGCTCACGGGCACCAAGCGGAAGGTCCATATAAACGTTCTTTCCGTCTGTATCGGTATAGGCTACAGTAATGATATCCGGAACTCTTGTTACCGGAGAAGTAATGTGGAACTGGTTCTCCCACACGTTCTTAAATAATAAGTCATAGAACATTGCATGCAGGCTGGCATCATACTCGAAACGACCTCTTACGAAGGAAGTTGCACATCCACCCGGAAGATTATGTTTCTCCAGTACGAGTGTCTTCACGCCTGCGGTTGTCAATGCAAGTGCGGTTCCGATACCGCCATTACCTGCACCGATTACGACTGCATCATAATGCTTCATTGTCTTACCTCCTGTGTTTTTTATTTTAAAGCGTACTTTAGTTTATGCTTCATTTTATCATACCAAAATAAAAAAGACAATCTCATAAGAGGAATTTCTCTTACAAGACTGCCTTTCATATTCACAAATTTATTTATTTTTGACAAATTGCCGGATGACGTCACGAAACACCTGGCTTGTTGTATCGTGCAGAGAATATTCTCCGCCGTATGAAATCCAGGTATGAAGCATTCCGCTGCCCTGGCTTGCTAAAATATAGGCAAATTCCACATGATCGATGGTGCATTCCATGCGGTTCTCTTCTATCGCTGTTTCCAGATATATGACCAGATCCGGTGCAGTTATTTTTACGGTTGCCATGAAATTCTCACATTGATGGAGCCGGGACATAAAGTGTTTTCCTGAATTGGACAGATATACATCTCCGATATCTTTCCCCAGTTTCTCATATTCATCGGACTGCGCCATCATATATCGGTAAATTGTCTCCATCGGATTTTTCAGATTTTCTTCATTCGGTTCGATCAGAGGATAAAGTCTTTGCTGAAGCTGTTCCGTCAGCATTGAAAGAATTCCCGCTTTCTCACCAAAAAAATTATAAATAGAACCTTCGCTGATTCCGCTTTCTCTGGAAATTGTCTTCATGGTCACATTGTTATATCCGTATTGCTGAAAAAGCTCCATCGAGATATTAAAAATGTGCTCCTTCTTCTTCGCAGAGGCAATGTCCCTGGGAGTCAGATATTTTTTATGCTCTTTTGTCATAGTTTCCTCACCAATCATAAATTCCCACACTATTTTAATCGATAATCCTCATCTACCTGAAGGATTGTCATAAACACCTCTTTGATTCGCTCTACCAGATCAAATTCTCCCTTTTTTACGCACCAGACGAAAACAACACCTTCCATTGCATAAACGAGGCTTTCTGCCACTCTCTCGGCATCTTCCATATTGTGGATCTGACCACTTTCCTGCGCCTTTTTAATCAGCAGGACCTCTGTGCTCCAGATATCCAGCTCTCCCGGTGCAAAGAAATGCTGGTCGTTTTTCATATTAATGATATAAATCTGGGTTGTAACCTCTACGCCGGCCTCATATGTAGGTGCCATGGATAACTTGTAAAAGTTCCACAACTGTTCCACATAATTACCAGAAAGAAGTAAGGCATTGAAATTACTTTTTACGTATGCGTCAACTGTATGGTTAAATGCCGAAAAAATAGCATCTTTTGTCTTAAAATGATAGTAAAACGTACTTTTTGTAATCTCGCACTTCTGGCATATATCCTCAATTTTTACATTATCATAACCAAATTCTTTAAACAATGAGATAGCCGTATTCACTATCTTCTGTTTCGTTGAATGATTTCCCATCTTTCGTTCCTCCACTAAACTTTCTATATTGTATCATACAAAATTTATTTTTGCAAAACAATTGACCTTGCCATACTTATATATTATAATTTTAGTACTCAAGTACAGTTTTTATGATATGCAAATATTAAAGGAGGTACTCTTATGAAGATGTTTGACAGAACTCAACTCGGAAACATGACACTGAAAAACCGTATCTTTATGGGACCAATGGGCAGCTCAACGGAGGATACTGACGGTGGATTTACACAGGAAAGTATCGACTACTATGCAGCGCGTGCCAAAGGCGGCTGTGCAATGGTTATGCTCAGTGCATGCGTAACGAAGGAATTTGAAGGAAGACTTCTCTACTGCTTAGATGGTCAGGAATATGCAAATCGCTTCGAACGTTTTACAGAAGAAATGCATAGCTATGGAACAAAGGTCTGTGCTCAGCTGCTCGCAGGATTTGGTCGTGTAGGCGGTGTACAGCCAGGTACATTCCTTCCTACCTCTGCTTCTGCTGTTCCGTATAAATGGAATCCAAATATCCTCTGCAGAGAATTGACAAAAGATGAAATTCACCGAATCGTGGAAGCTTACGGTAAAGCAGCAGGCTTAGCTCAGAGATATGGTGCTGACTGTGTTGAGATCCACGGATATGGCGGATACCTGATCGATCAGTTTATGTCAAGTGCATGGAATATCAGAACGGATGAATACGGCGGAAGTCTTGAAAACAGAATGAGATTCCCATTTGAATTGATGGATGCAGTTCGTGCAAATTGTGGCCCGGATTTTCCGATTCTCTTTAAAATGACTCCGGTACACTATTTTGAAGGCGGACGAACAATGGAAGAAGGTATCCAGATTGCTCATATGTTAGAGGAATATGGTGTTGCAGCATTACAGATCGATGTTGGATGTTATGATAGTCTGGATCTTGTAATCCCGACTGCCTACTATGAAGGTGAAAATCTGGACCTCAAAGCTGCAAAAGCCATTAAAAAGGAAGTAAATATTCCGGTATTTATGAGTGGACAGCTGGATGATCCGACTGAAGTAAAAAAGATTTTAGCAAATGATGAAATCGATTATGTTGTAATTGGACGTGGAATCCTTGCTGATCCGGCATGGGTAAATAAGGTTTATTTCCATCAGGAAGATGATATTATCCCGTGTATCCGATGCAATGAGGGCTGCTTAGGACGTGTATCCAAGAGTAAGCGCATTGGCTGTGCGGTAAATCCAACAACCGGCAAAGAAAGAAGATGTGTGATCCCGCCGATTTCCGAATCGAAAAAGATATTAATTGTAGGTGCGGGTCCGGCTGGTATTCAGGCTGCTTTGACTGCCAAAAAATATAATCACCAGGTAGAGATTTTCGAGGCCAGTGATCATATTGGTGGTAATCTGATCCCGGCATCTGCTCCGGCAACCAAGAAGCGAATGAGAAAACTCATCAAGTATTATGAGCACCAGATTGAGAAACAGGGAATCAAAGTCAATTACAATCATCCATTAACAGCTAAAGAAATCGAAGAATATGGTGCCGACTATGTAATTGTAGCTACCGGCAGTCGTCCGATCATGCCGAAATTCAACGGTATTGACCTTCCGAATGTTACTTTTGCCGATGATGTTTTAAGAGGAAAGAAGGAAATCTCCGGTAAGAGCATAGTCATTGGCGGAGGTCTCGTAGGTGTAGAAACAGGTCTTTACCTGAAAGAGCTTGGAAAAGATTGCGAAGTTATTGAAATGGCTGACAAGATTCTGAAAGATGTAGTAATCAGTAATAATCTTGCAGGTATTATGAAAGCGATCCACGTACATGAACTCGCTTATTCTACCAACACCAAGTTAGTAGAAATCAAACCGAATGCTGTTATTGTAGAGTGCAATGGTGTGCTTAAGGAAATTGCCTGCGACAATGTGATTCTTGCTATTGGTTATAGAAGCAACAATGAGTTGGCTCAGGAATTAGACAGCAATAAGCTTAATTATGTTGTAGTTGGTGACAGCAACAGACCACGTAAAGTATTAGATGCGGTTTGGGAAGGTTATAATGCAATCCGTACATATCATGAAGCTCTTCTCTCCCTTTAAACCGATCGCTCTAATATAAGTATTGATATATTCTTTCATTACAAGTAGCTCTCGAATTATCGAGAGCTACATTTATTCTATGTCATACAAAAAGGGAAGCTGTTACCATCAACAGCTCCCCCTCGTTTCCAATTAATTATAAATACCCATTTACTTATGATACGGTTCGTTCTGAATAATCCTGTAACTTCGGTAAATCTGTTCCAGAAGAATCACCCGCATCAGCTGGTGCGGGAATGTCATTTTGGAGAAGCTCAGTTTGTAGTCTGCGCGGTTCAAAACGGCCTTGGAAAGTCCAAGGGAGCCGCCAATAACAAACACAATCTGGCTGATGCCGGATACGCCCCATTTCTCAATCTTTTCAGCCAGCTGCTCTGAATCCAGCATCTGGCCGTCGATTGCCAGTGCCACAACAAAGCTGCCGTCTTTGATATTGGCGAGGATCCTCTCGCCCTCTTTATCCTTAATCTGCGTCTCCAGCGCCTCGCTGGCACCATCCGGAGTCTTCTCATCCGCGACCTGGATCACTTCCAGCTTACAGTAACGACTCAGGCGCTTGGAATACTCCGCAATTGCATCCACAAAATACTTTTCTTTAATCTTCCCTACTGTCAGTACCGTAATTTTCATACTTCCTATTCTCCGAACTCCAACAGCATATCGTACCAGACCGCCCCGCCATGAACAGACGCGGACACGCCGAGATTGCGATATCCAAACTTTTCATAATAGTGGATCAGGCGGTCCTTGCAGGTCAAAATAAGGCCTTTTCTCCCCTTCACTTTCGCATTCTCAATCAAATGCCACATAAGCTTCGCCGCAATCCCCTGCCTCTGATACTCAGGAATCACATCCAGACCAAAAATACTCTGATAACAACCATCCACCTGATGCAAAGAACTGTCCTCAAACATCACATCACGAATCGTCATCTCATCCGTAGCACAGCCATTGATAAAACCAACCATCTTATCCCCATGCATAGCCACAAAGAAACACTCCGGAAACGTCGCGATCCTCTGCTCCAACGCCTCCCTGGGAGCCGCCTCTGCCGCAGGAAAACAAATTGCCTCCACCGCAGTCACCGCTTCCAAATCATCCATACAAACTGGCCTAATTAAAACATCCACCATAACATTCTCCATCTTCTATATCACTAAGCACGGAAGTAATATCCTACGCCCCACTTCGTATGCACATACTTCGGATCACTCGGACTCGGCTCAATCTTCTCTCTAAGTCTTCTCACATGCACATCCACTGTACGCACATCGCCATTATCCATCGCCTTATTTCCCCATACATAAGAAAGCAACGCCTCACGGCTATACACCTTATTCGGATTTGTCACCAGAAGTTCAAGAAGATCAAACTCCTTCGCAGTCAGATTAATCTCCTTCTCCTGAATAAACACACGACGGCCCTCACGATCCAGTTTCAGATCGCCACACACCACCATCTTATCATCTTTCTTCTCAGCTTTCGCAGCTTTCCTGGAATTTCTGCGCATGATTGCCTTGATTCTGGCCTTCACCTCAAGAATATTGAACGGCTTCGTAATATAATCATCGGCACCATACTCCAGACCGAGGATCTTATCCATGTCTCCGCCTTTTGCAGTTAACATAATAATCGGCATCTCAGAAAATTCGCGGATCGCCTGGCACACTTCAAAACCGTCATGTCCCGGCAGCATCACATCTAAGAGCACCACATCGTACTCCTTCTCCTTCGCTTTCTCAATCGCCTCTATTCCATCATACGCGCAGTCAACTTCCATTCCCTCCTGCTCCAGGCTGAGACGGATTCCCTTCACGATTAATTTCTCATCATCAACAACCAAAACTTTCGCCATTTCTACCTCCACTCACACAGTAATGCTATCCTTTATCTTTTGAAAGGCGGCATCTTTGATGCCAGGAACCTTCATAATATCTTCAATCTTTAGGAACCCGCCTGATTCCTCGCGGTAGCGGATAATGTCCTCCGCCCGCGACTCCCCGATTCCGGTGAGTGTCATCAGCTGTTCCCTGGAAGCTTTGTTAATGTTGACCAGTCCCGCAGACGCTTCAGCCGCGGCCTGTTTTTGTGACTCTGCCTCTTCTTTATCCGGGATCACGATCTGCATTCCGTCCTCGATCTTTTCGGCCAGATTGAGTCCCGATTCTTCCGCCTCATCCGTGAGACCTCCGGCGGCCTCCACTGCCTCGAAAATACGGCTTCCCTCCGGAAGTTCATAGACTCCCGGCGCGTTCACCTCGCCGCAAATATGTACAAAAAAGCCCACCGTCTGAGTTTCCGGCGCCGATTCATCCAAAATCTGTATAGCAGCTTCCGTGGCATCCACCTCTGCCTCCAGCGCCCGTCCGAAATCATCCAGTCTGATCACGTCTTTGCGGCTTCCTGCGAACCCATAGCAAAGTCCGGCCGCGGTCAAAAATACCGCAGCCGCAACCATTTTTCCATATTTCTTCCAATTATTTTTCCACATAAATGACCTCCTGAATTTTTCCAGGAGATACTGTTCTGCCTGATTCTATTCTATCGAAACACGCCCCTAAAAACAAGTCCCATTTTGAAAAGTTTCACGCTCCGCTCCTACCATCGGAAAATCACGATTCCGGCAATGGCAACTGCTGCCCCGATGAGCTTTCTCCACTCAAATCCGGCCTTTTCTACGCCAAATAAACCAAACACCTCTATCAGATAAGACACCAGGATCTGCGTCACAACGATCAACAACGTAGCCTTTGCCGGCCCAAGTCCGTCCATGCTCTTAATCACGGTCCATGTAATAAATGCGCCCATGACACCGCCAAGAAGCATGTACTTTCTATCCACGGAAAACATCCCCATGATTTCCCCGCGTCCTGTAGCAAAATATAAAACCACACAGGTCGCGAACGCTGTCAGCTGTACCCAGCCGGCTGCAGCCCAGATGCTGCTCTGCTTTGTCACTTCTGTATTAAACACGCCCTGCAGGCTCATCAATGCTCCTGATACGAGCGCCACGATCATTCCCCACATAAAAAACCTCCTGAAAACGAATTACCCTTAGTGTTCCGTTTCCAGAAGGTTTTTATTCTCTTATTTCTGTTTCTTTCTGGTCGCTGCCTGTGCCAGATGTTTGCAAAGAACAGCTGTTGTCACAGCGCCGATACCGCCCGGTACCGGAGTTGCCGCAGACGCTTTCGTCTCCAGGCCTTCCCACTTCACATCGCCGCAGAGCTTTCCGTTCTCATCCACATTGATGCCCACATCAAGGACCACTGCTCCCTCTGCCACATAATCCTGATCTAACATTCCTGCTTTTCCTGCCGCCGCAACAAGGATCTCTCCCTCATTGCACACTGCCTTCAGATCTTTTGTCTTAGTATGGCATACAGTCACAGTCGCATTTTCCTTTAAGAATAACATGGAAAGCGGTCTTCCGACTACCATGCTGCGGCCCACCACGACTGCACGTTTTCCTGTCATCGGAATCTCAAAAGCTTTCAGAGTCTCGATCACAGCCTCAGCGGTACATGGTGCAAATCCATCTGCCTCACCTGCGAACACCTTCGCTCTGTTGACCGGGCTGATTCCGTCCAGATCTTTCTTCGGATCGATCAGACTCTCGAACACCTTTCCGTTCATATGTTTCGGAAGCGGCATGAACATCAGGATTCCGTCGATATTCTCATCCTCGTTGATTTTCTGGAACTCTGCCTTAAAATCTTCCTCGGAAATATCCTCAGGAAATGCAAATGACTTCGCCTCCATGCCAAATGCTGCAATTTTCTTCATAACTCCCTTTTCATAGGACATATCATCCGGACGTTCTCCCACACGGACAATGGCCGCGGTCGGAATATAACCTCCGAGTGATGCCACCATCTCAAGCACCTGATCCTTCATTTTTGCAGAAACCTCTGCGCCTTTCAGTGTTATCATTTACGCATCTCCCTTCTAAATTAATCACTTCATTCATCGCAGCCGGAAGAAACTCACCTTCCCCCTGCATAATCTCTTCTTATTATAACATTCTTTCCACAAGATAGACAACTACTATCGCTGCACATGATACAGTAACGATACCTTTTCTCATGTAGCCGAGGATCAGTGCCACGATCGTTCCGGCCAACGCTGAATACACACTGCCAGTGGAAGTGAAGATATCTGGAAATGTCATGACGCCCAGCACCGCAAACGGTGTGTAGTCTAAAAATGAGCGGATATAGCGCGACTTAATCTGTTTTCTAAAAAGAGTTAACGGTGCAACACGCACAAGATAAGTCACGATCGCCATGATGGCAATGCTGATTAAAATACGGTCCATGGTCATGTTAACGCACCTCACTTTCTACCGTTGTTTCCTGTCCCGTGATTTCCTCATCCGGATACTCCTTCGGGAACAGGAACGCGCCCAGTCCCGCGCCGAAAATCGTTGAAATAATGATCCGGAATCCGGAGGAAACTGCCGAAAACAGCGGAACATAGGTCAGTACGCAGTTCATTGCCACTGCCATTAAAATAATCATCAAAACATTTACGGAATCTCTCGCCGTCGGCACGATCAGCGCGATGAACATACCGTAAAGTGCGATTCCAAAAGCATTCTGGAGCGCCGCCGGAAGTACGGACGATACGCAGGCGCCCATGATCGTGCCCGCATTCCAGCCAAGGATCGGCAGGGAGATCAGGCCGAACAGATATGGCGTCCGAAGTTTTCCCGGTCTCAGTGAGCCCACAACAAAGGTCTCATCCGTCACCGCAAAACCGAAGATCATGCGCTCGATCAGTCTAACGCTTTTATCCAGCTTCTGACTCAGTGACAATGACATGAGCATGTACCGCAGATTGATGACCAGCGTTGTCATCGCAATTTCTGCGTAACCCGCACCGGCGAAAATCAAACTGGTGCCGGCAAACTGTCCTGCACTTGTCAGGTTCGTCAGGGAAATCAGACATGCCACCCAGACAGGCAGTCCTCCTGACACGGCGATCAATCCAAATGTAAACGACACCGGGAGATATCCAAGGGCAATGGGAATTCCGCCCTTCACTCCCGCTACAAATTCATCTTTCCAGTTCATCTTCTGCCTCCTAACCCGATCCACTTGCCCGGGCATTCTTCTGTCAATGTTCCGTCTTCATAGGCGATCTTTCCCCCAACGATCACAGCCTTAATTCCTGTGCACAGGAGATTGCTGTGGCTAAAATCAGCCGCATCACCGATCTCATCTTTATGAAACAGTACCAGATCCGCATCATAACCTTCTGCAATCATTCCTTTATTCGGGATCTGATAAACCTCAGCTGCCAGGCCTGTGATTCTGTGAATCATCTCTTCCATTGTAAGAAGCTTCTTCTCACGGACAAACAGGCGAATAGCCCGCGGGAAACTTGCCCATCCGCGCGGATGAGTCTTTCCTTCCAGACTGACGGTCAGTCCATCGGTGCCGATCATTGTGAACGGCATGCTGACGATCCGGTCTAAATCTTCCTCGCACATGGTGAAATAGATGGCACTGCACTGGCCGCCGTTTTCAATCACCATATCAAAAAATACCTCAAACGGATCCTCTCCGATTTCTGCGGCATAATCAGAAATAAACTTACCGTCCGCCTCCGGTCTTGTCGGACAGCCGCCGATCATGACACCAGTAAATCCGCCGCACTGGCGGTAACGTCCATCCTCGAAGTTCTCCATCTTCTCTTTAATTTCATCCCGAAGTGCCCGGTCCTTCAGCGCGTCCTGCAGCCATTCGGTTCCTTTTACAAAATACTCCGTTGGAATACACGCCGCAAGCTTTGTCATAGAAGCCAGATACGGGTAAACATCCAATGTCACCTGGATTCCCTCACTTCTTGCCTGCTCAATCAACGCAAGCGTCTCCTTCGTCAGACCCCAGTTCTTTCTTCCGCATACTTTGTGATGGGAAATGTTTAATGCCACACCGGTGCGTCTGGAAACTTCCAACACTTCCTCGATGGATTTCAGTACCTCGGAACCCTCATTTCTAATATGGGTCGTATGGATTCCGCCATATTTTGCAACGATTTCGCAGAGCGCTGCCACTTCGTCCACGTCGGCATAGGCACTCGGCGGATAAAACAGGCCTGTGCTGAGTCCGGCGCATCCCTGCTTCATAGCCTCCTCCAGCAGTTCCCTCATCGTTTCGATCTGTTCATCATTAGGCTTCGCATCAGACGGACCCATCACAGAAAGACGGAGCGTGGAATGTCCCATAAATGTCATCATATTGGAAGAAAGAGAACTCTCCGCCAAAAACTTTTTATAACCATCAAGATTTGTAAACTCTTCCAGATGCTCCTTCTCATCATCACCGAGAATAATCGCATTGGATACCACCATGCTCTTTGACTCCGGTGTCACAGGAAAACAGCTTGTACCGCACTGGCCCGCGATTTCTGTCGTGATTCCCTGAGAAATTTTACATAATCTTGCATAATCGTGGCCGGCGACCATATCTCCGTGAGAATGCACATCGATAAATCCAGGTGCAAGTGTAAGCCCGCTTCCCTCAATGATCTGCGCCGCATTTCCATCTTCTGCCGCCAAAACCAGCGTTCCATCCTTCATCGCAACGCTGCCCGTCCATGCCGGGGCTCCGGTTCCATCGATGATTTCCACATTTTTTATCAAAATATCATATAACATGATCCAATCCTCCATCCATAGTGGTTCAGTGTCTTCTGATTCATCACCTTTCTCCTCACTATTATCATCCCTTTCTGTACTTTTGTCAACTGATGCGTTAATGCTTTATTTATGCACAATTTGTGTATATTATACATTTTGTATTAATATTTATGAAAATAATACTTGACTTTTCTTGTACATGGATGTATATTTATGAAGCATGATTAAACTATTTCGGAGGATACTTATGAAAGAGAAAGTTATTTTAGCTTATTCCGGCGGACTTGACACTACAGCGATCATTCCGTGGTTAAAAGAAAATTTTGATTATGAAGTTATCTGCTGCTGTATCGACTGTGGTCAGGGCAGTGAATTAGATGGTCTCGATGAGAGAGCAAAATTATCCGGCGCTACAAAATTATACATCGAAGATATCGTAGATGATTTCTGCGACAACTATATTATCCCGTGTGTACAGGCTGGTGCTGTATACGAGAACAAATACCTTTTAGGTACATCCATGGCTCGTCCGGCAATCGCAAAACGTCTTGTTGAAATCGCAAGAAAAGAAGGCGCTACAGCAATCTGCCACGGTGCTACAGGTAAAGGTAATGACCAGATCCGTTTCGAGTTAGGCATCAAAGCTCTTGCTCCGGACCTTAAGATCATCGCTCCGTGGAGAATGACCGACATCTGGACCATGCAGTCCCGTGAAGATGAGATCGAATACTGCAAACAGCACGGCATCGACCTGCCCTTCGATCACAGCCACAGCTACAGCCGTGACAGCAACCTGTGGCACTTAAGCCACGAAGGTCTGGAACTGGAAGATCCGGCAAACGAGCCCAACTTCGACCACATGCTGGTTCTGGGCGTAACCCCGGAAAAGGCTCCCGATGAAGGCGAATATGTGACCATGACTTTCGAGCAGGGTGTTCCCACCTCTGTCAACGGAAAGGCCATGAAGGTTTCCGATATTATCCGTGAACTGAACGCATTGGGTGGAAAACACGGTATCGGTATCGTAGACATCGTAGAGAACCGCGTGGTTGGCATGAAGTCCCGTGGCGTATACGAGACTCCCGGCGGAACTATCCTGATGGAAGCTCACAAGCAGCTGGAAGAACTGGTATTAGACCGTGCCACCATGGAAACCAAAAAAGATATGGGCAACAAGATGGCTCAGATCGTTTACGAAGGAAAATGGTTCACTCCTCTGCGCGAGGCAGTTCAGGCATTTGTAGAAAGCACCCAGAAATATGTGACCGGTGAAGTAAAATTCAAGCTCTACAAGGGCAATATCACCAAAGCCGGCACCACCTCTCCCTACAGCCTGTACAGCGAGTCCCTGGCTTCCTTTACAACCGGTGACCTGTATGACCATCACGATGCAAGCGGATTCATCACCCTGTTTGGTCTGCCGCTGAAGGTTCGTGCCATGAAGCTGGCTGAGGCTAAGGCGAACGAAAAATAAATCTGATCCACGAAGGATTTCCTGATAAGAAAAACAAAACGGCCGTATCCCGGGCAACCCGGACACGGCCGTTCTGTTTTCATCTATGAAGTCTTCTCAAAAATCATTCCTTACAAATTTTCCCAAGCTCCCATTTTAAGAGCCAATATCCCAGGCCGCCCACTTCTGTCCGGCTCCACGTCTCAACAAATTCCAGCAGCGATCGATAAAACTCCTGCACACGTTTATCAATCCGATAGTCCCCTTCCTCCAGCAATTCTATATATCGTTTCACGATGGCCGTCGTCCGCCCCTCTCCGTTGGCTTCCACGAAGTCCCGGTAATAATCGACCATCCGCGAGTCCAGCTGGTCTTCATCCGGATACGCATATCCATTTTCCCGACCGCTTGCTCTGTCATATCCACCGGTAACGGCCAGTATCACGGCCTCTTTATATTCTGCGCGAAGAGCCTCCTGACCTTTCTCACCTCTGCTTGCATCCATCTTAAGTTCCAGCGCCAGAACTTCTTTTAACTGCAAAGCCAAGGGCTGAGGCTTATAAATCTTCTCGCTGCTCTCACTCTTCTCCGTTTGAATTTCTTCTGCGTGTTCAGGCAGAGCAGCCTTACCGTCCAGCGTATGGCTAAACGCTCCGCTTATAACCAGCACACCGGCTATCATTCCCATCCACATGTGTTTTTTCATGGTATCACCCGTTTTCTTTCACCAGATTATTCCTACACTTATATAGACGAAATAAATGGACAAAAAGCTTCAATATTTCAAAAATTTTCTTATGTAAGTCTATATATTCGTCCAAGCCGAGCGTTCGAACAGCTTGTCGGTCACCAACGCAGCCAACTGCTCCTCAAATGCAGTT
>JAFUMF010000130.1 GCA_017482945.1 Lachnospiraceae bacterium | reverse complement strand
GACCTTGTAGTAGTAGCATCCGTGGCCGGCTTTCTGATCGCATTTGCCTTTAACATGGGATTCAGTATTTTTACCAGAAGCTTATCATTTTCCATGGACTTTGGAGGAGAGGCGGAGAAAGAAACGGCAATTATGTTTTCGGCAGTTTTTAAGGCGGTCATTCCGCTTTTGACCTCCATTTCTTCCTTCGTGATTTCCTATTTCAGTTGTTCTCCGCTGGATGAAAAGCTGAAAAAAGCAGAGCAGCGTCTTGCAGAGATTCAGACGGATCTGATCACCAAAGAGACAGCACTTTCGGAGATCGGAAACCGAAATCATCATATGCTGGGTCTGATCGCGCGAGAGAATGATCTGTATCTGGAATTTATTAACCAGCTGAACGCAAAGGCAAAGCAGTTGAAGATTTCCGTCCGCATGTTGATCATGGAAAAGCTGGCCGATCCAGACACAGTGACCTACATGACAAGATCTGGGAAAGCGGTCATGGCGCTGTGTAAAATCGAGGAAGCTCCAGGCAGTGAGTATCCGGCCATTGTGAGGAAATCTGCAGAAGATCAGAAGGAACGGGTGAACGTAAAAAGTTATCCAGTAGCGATTTAACAAACAAAGAAAAATAAGAGGAGAATGTAGAGATGAAAAAGAACGATAACATGAAGAAACAGATGAAACAACTGACAACAGCTCTTGTGATGACAGTGCTCTTAAGCGGCTGTCAGGTTGAAACTGCACCGGCACAGAACGTAGGACTGGTGCTCGGCAGTCATGAATTCTTCCCACAGATCGATTTTACCATGGAATCAGTAGAGGACAAAATCTACGATGCCTGCTATACATACGGAGATGTGATCGCAGTGGTCTCAGATGGAGATCCCTATGTGGCTGGAACATATGCAAATGAGAAACCGGACCAGTATTACGATGCAGAGAAAAAGAAGCTGATCGCAAAAAAGAACACCGCCTCGATCATCGCTGAAATGTCTGCTATGTCTGCCAAGACTCCGGAGGTGGACACGCTGAGTGCCATCGCCCTTTGCGCAGATGCGCTCAACGGCGGTGAGGATCCAGAAGGCGAGGCTCCAGATGGAAGAACCATGATCATCATCGACTCCGGTCTCTGCACAGGTGACAGTCTGGTGGATTTTTCTTCCCAGAATCTCATTGATACTCCGCCTGAGACCATTGTGGACCAGTTGGTGAATTATCATGCGGTACCGGATCTGGAAAACATCGATGTGGTCTGGATCGGTCTTGGAAGCACTTGCGGAGACCAGCCGGATCTGCCGGAGAGCTACAAATATAAACTCGAAGAGTTATGGAATTCCATTTTGACTGCCGGCGGCGCGAACTCGGTGAAGTTCGATTCCACTCCGATGCAGTATATGGAACGTCCTTCCGAGCTTCCTTCCTGCACCATCGTTCCGGTGGTTGCAGATATGCTGGATGTGGAGACGTATCCAGATGAAATCGAAATACCGGAAAGTGTCAAATTTGATGAGACCACATCGGTGAAATTTAAGCCGGATGAGAGCTCTTTTATCGATGAAGCAGCGGCCGCATCTGAAATGGAACCGATTGCAGAGTACTTGAAGGCAAATCCGGAGGAGGTTCTGTATGTGTTCGGCATGACAGCGACCGTGACCGGAGGAGAATCGGGAGTCGAACTTGCGAAGGCACGTGCTGAAGCATGCAAACAGATCCTGGTGGAGGCCGGAGCCGGTGAGGACCAGTTGATATGCGTGGGACTTGGCCAGGCGAAAAATCCCCTGCGAGTCCATGATACCGATGAAAACGGCAGACAGATCGCTGACCTGGCGGCCAAAACCAGGGCTGTTTTCTTCGTAAAGCATGATTCCGACCTGGTGGAGATCCTGAATGAGTGTGTGGAATAAAGAGGCAGCCTATGATGGAAATGCAGGAAGAAGAAAGGATTGGTAAACGTATGGGAAAGAAACGAGCAGCAGTTGTGTATGGTGATATGGAGACGAAGGACATGGCCTGGTACCTGGATGGTACCGGCGTCCTTTATCTGAGAGGAGAAGGCAGAGTACCGGCACATGCGCACATGATTCCATGGGAAGATCAGAAAAATCAGATCCGTTGTGTACGTGTGGACGAGGGCGTTACAGAACTTAGCATCAATGCGTTTGCCGGATGCGAAAATCTCGTCATGGTGGTCCTTCCTGACAGCATCGAGCGGATCCACTATGGATGTTTTTATAACTGTCGTCAATTGGTCGAGGTACAGACTGCCAAGGATGCAACCTTCCGCTTTGCGATGGAGCCAGCTTCCAAGGAGGACGTAAATTCCATCGTATTTGGAATCAAAAGTTTTTACGGCACTCCATGGGCATGTAAAAAATGGGGCGATTTCTATATAAAAAATGGTACGCTCCATGCGTGCTTTACAACCGAGTCCATGGTCACAATTCCGGAAGAAGTCCACACGATCGGTCCGTTTGCCTACCAGCATTCGGATGTGGTATCGGTAGAATTCCACGATAAACTCACAAACATCGACCGGTTCGCCTTTGGAGATACAGGAATTACACAGGTTCGCTTTAAAAAGGGGCTGAAGCACATTGCGCCATATGCGTTTGCCGGTTCCCCGTTAAGTGCGGCTTATTTTTCACCCTACGGAGAAGCGGAGGTCAGCATCGATGCATTTGAAGACACCAACATTGCATACCATCCCCACAAACGAGGCAAATATCCGGACGGTTATCAACTGATCCTGGCATCTGCAGGAAAAGAAATCACGGAGTTCAAGCAAATGAAGATCCGGAAGAAGGTAACATGCTTAGAGGAAGATGCAGAGGGCGAGACGACCGAACGAAAGGATACAAAAGAAGGCGTTGTGTTTTCGGACTCCCTCAATATTGGCCGCTGCTTTTTGCGAAGAATGAAACGAAAGGCAATCATATTGGCAGTCAGATACGACGAGGAAAAGAAACAGGTGCTGGATGTGAAAAGCTACAGCTTGCCTGTGGACGAAGATATTCCGTTGGAGTATACGATACATCCCTGTTATGAGGACGAAGAGAACATGA
Source organism: Lachnospiraceae bacterium (assembly GCA_017482945.1). Taxonomy (GTDB): domain Bacteria; phylum Bacillota; class Clostridia; order Lachnospirales; family Lachnospiraceae; genus Pilosibacter. Next base: position 11,813 of record JAFUMF010000130.1, on the reverse strand, counting down.
CGGTAGGAATCGGAACTGACACCATTGCATTCATCCAGGCAAATCACCTGGAATCGATGTTTTTTATGGATTCCGTGTCGGAAAAACTGGAGAGAGATACGGATCTGAGAGCCCCGGAGGGAAGCATCCGCGAAGACTGGTTCTGGTCCGGCCAGTATGAGCGCATCGGAGGTTCGTTGGAGATGCTGCTGTTGAAGCAGTGGATGAACGCCCATCCGGAGTACCGCGTGGATACAAAAGGTGAGAGTCAGATAGGAGGATAGGAGCGATGATGAGAAGCGTACGGAATTTAAATCGCATAAGCTGTGTGACATTCAGTGAAATGCTGAGGATGGCTGCAGAAGCTCAGGGCCGGGAACTGGCTCCTGGCGAGGTGGAAGCTTTCATGGAACAGGCACACAGAGATATTTTTATTGTTTTGATCGTGTTTGTTGTTCTGGCGCTGTTTGTAATTTATGTGATCAGACATCCGGAGAGCAGACCGGCACAGTGGCTGATCGAGATGTATGGCGATGAAGCAGACGATCCAAGTGAAGATGATTTACAGCAGTAAAGCGGAGAAAGGAGTCCTTATGACATTATATCATGTAACAAATGTGAAATACCTCGACAGTATTTTTAAAGTTGGGCTGGTGCCGGATATCGGCTTCCTATCCTACGAGGCCAATGAGCCGTGGGCAGCCATTTACCTTTTTAAAGAGCTGGATGCCAATTTTGAAAAGGATGTAGACCGATGGCTGATCTGGGCACATGCGAGAAAAAATATGGCATTGCTAAAAGTGACATTGCCGGACAACTTCGGGGGGCTGACCGAACGGTTCGACTGGGAGGTGGTCTGCACAAAAACCATTCCACCAGAGTATATCGAACAGATCCCATATTCCTTTGAACCAGAAAGGAGAGGAACGCATTTATGATTTACTATACCGCTGATTTACATTTTGGCTACGAAGAATTGATCAAGAAAGGAAAACGACCGATGTTTCCGGACGTGGAGACCATGAACCGTGAGCTGATCCGCCGTTGGAATGATCGTGTGACAGAGGAAGATGAAGTCTATATCGTCGGTGATCTGGCTTATCGCGGATATCATGAGGTGGGCCAATATCTGGCTCAGCTAAAAGGAAAAAAGCATTTTATCATTGGAAATCATGATGATGCCTGGCTTCAGGAGATGAAACATCCGGAGGATTATTTTCTTTCCATTGACCATCTCTGCTATCTGAAAGATGGCGAGAGACCAGTCACATTGTGCCACTACCCGCTCTGCGAATGGCCGGGCAGCGAGCCAGTGAGCGCTGAGATCGGTTATATGATCCATGGCCACATCCACAATAATCCGGATCATACAGCATATAAAGTAGTGAAAGCCTTTGGAATGAAACGTCTTTTGAACTGTGGCGTAGACATGAACGATTTCCGGCCTGTGACATTTGATGAATTGGTTGCCAACAATGAGAAATGGTATTGGGGGGATGTGGGGCAGTCTTGGTGAGAAAGAAGGAAAAAAGCGGCAATCCGGAAAATTTATTATACCAATAAATTCCCCTTTGGCGCAATAGTACAGACCTCCTATCAACAAAGAATCCCCCAGAGCTGCAAACTCGGGAGGATTCGCTTCGGTGTCGCCATGGACACGTTTCTTCTCTTCAATATTCAATTCTTAGTTCTCAGAAAACTGATCTTTACCTACGAAGCACAGCGGGCACTCAAAGTCAGCTGGAAGATCCTCAAATTTTGTTCCCGGCTCGATTCCTAAATCCGGTGCACCTAACTCCTCATCGTATTCCCATCCACAAACGTCACAGACATATTTCTTCATAATTCATATTCTCCTTTTATTTTAAAATTTGTTAGATTTCTTTGATCTGGCCTTATCATACCAGACCTTATGATTTTGTTCTGTGACTTTCTCACAAAACAAAAGAGTTTTGAAAGAAGAGTCTTACAGGGTCAATACTGCAGTATGTGCCTTGGTCTCCTTGGAGAGCACAAGAGTATCGGTCTCGTAAGTAACAACATTGTTATAATGCTTCGTGAACTCCTCCAGACGGCCGATGACTGGATAACCGAACGTATCAGACCGATAGTGCATCGGGATCACGACCTTCGGCTCAAGGATGGAAACAATTTCTTTTGCCTGAGCAGCATCGATGGTGTAGAAACCGCCCACCGGGATCATGACCACGTCAGCCTTCTTAAGAATCTCGATCTGCTCTGCGGTTAACATACAGCCAAGATCACCAAAGTGCACCACGCGCATTCCATGGGCCTCCAGGATGTGGATGCGGTTTTCACCGCGCTTGGTTCCCTGGACATCATCGTGATAGGTGTCGATTTTCAGGATGCTAAACGGACTGTGTTCCTTCTCGGTCACAGTCACAACATCTGTGCATCCATGATCGCCGTGATAATGGCTGCAAAAAACGTTGTTTGCTGTCAATGCGAGATTTGGAAGGCCCGGAACAGAGCCGTCCGCAAACGGATCCAGAACGATGGTATAGTCGTCAGCAGTTACAGAGAAGCAGGAATGACCATTCCATTTAATGATAATGTTACCCATAAAAACACTCCTTTCTAACTAATCCGAAGGGATAACTCTATTATACAAAAGTTGAGGGGAAGATACAAGACACAAAAGATGGTGAATCGAAGGCCGTATTCTTGATGTTTGGAGATGATTGCGATAAAATGGAGGAGAAGAAAGCGAGGGATCATCATGAGAGAAGATGCAATCAGACGTATGGCAGAACATGTCATTGAGGGATTAAAGAAGAGAAATATGGAAGGTTTCTACTGTGCGACCGGCGAAGAGGCAGCAAACCTGGTCATGGAGATGATCGAGCCGGGCTCGAAAGTGACCTGGGGTGGCTCCAATAGCCTAAAGCAGCTTGGAATCAGCGAGAAAATCAAAGCAGGAGATTACGAAGTGATCGAGTACCCGCCGCAGGAGAAAGAAAAGGCCGGAAGTCCGATCTATAAAGAAGTGGTCGGCGCGGATTATTTCCTGATGGGAACCAATGCCATTACAGTAAATGGCGAGCTGATCAATGTGGACGGTGCCAGCAACCGTGTGGCATGCCTGGTCCATGGACCGAAGCATGTGATCGTGATCGCAGGTCTCAATAAATTGGTGAAGACCGTGGAAGATGGTTACAATCGGATCCAGACCCAGATCTGCCCGATTATCGCGGACGGGACCAATCGAAAGACTCCGTGCGGCGTGGCCGGTTTCTGTGCCGACTGCCATTCTCCGGAATGTATGTGCTGCAACATCGTTGTGACACGCCACTCCAGATATACCGGAAGAATTAAAGTGATTCTGGTGGGAGAACATGTGGGAATCTAAGAATTGTAAAGATACATAGAGAAAAGGAAGTGGGGCTGCAGCCCGGTAATGTTATATACCGGGCAACAGCCCCTTTAATATAGAGGATGGAACTCAGAATTTCATTTCCTCAGAACATGAATTAAAATGTGGAAGCACGGCCATGACCATCGAAGGTAGCCTCTGCGATACGTCCGGACTTGTTTGCGTCGCCAAGTACGATCACTTCGTCGAATGCTGCCTCGAATTCCTGAGTCAGGGCCTCATTCGGTTTTACACCGATAGCCAGAACAACGGTATCCGCTGCCAGATCCTGGAGCTGGGATGTAGCCGTATTTTTCAGGCTCACGCCGTTTTCTGCGATTGCCATGACGCACTCGTTCGTCATAACATTGATACCGAATTTTTTGAAGCGGATCATGTAATCAACAAGAACAGAACGATATAAGCCTTTTCCGATTTCGTTTGTCATCTCAACAAGAGTGACAGTATGGCCCTTGGAAGCCAGAGTTTCTGCAGTCTCCATACCGGTTATGCCGCCGCCGACTACGATTACGGAGCCTTTTGCTTCTTTCTTGCCGGTAAGAATTTCCTCTGCTGTCATTACATTTGCACCATCCACGCCCGGGAGATTTGGAATGATCGGTGTTCCGCCTGTTGCGATGAATACGCCGGCCGGATCAAGTTCTTTCACATTTTCAACAGTTGCAGCTGTATTTAAGCGCACCTCAATGCCTGCTTTTTCTATGCGGCAGATCAGGGAATTCTTATATGCTGCCAGTTTTTCTTTCAGAATCGGCTTGTCAGCCACATTGAGCTGTCCGCCGAGAGCAGAATCCTTTTCGAAGATAACTGGCTCATATTCGCGCTCTTTTAAAGTAAGCGCAGCTACCATACCAGCCGGGCCACCGCCGATGATAGCAACTTTCTTTCCTGCGCCATCCTTCTTAATATTCAGATATTCTACTTCGCGGCCGCAGCGCGGGTTCACTGCACATTTGATATGGTTGCCATCGAACAAGGACTTGAAGCAGTAGAGACATCCGATACACTTATTGATTTCATCGGAACGGCCTTCTTTTGCTTTGTTTGCCCACTGTGGGTCAGCAAGAAGCGCTCTTCCGATTGCAATGTAATCGCATACACCTTCTTCGAGAAGCTGTTCCGCAATTTCCGGCTCTTTGATATTGTTAACTGCGATTACCGGGATGTTCACGCTGTTCTTCACTGCCAGAGCAAGATGTTTCTTCCAACCCTGCGGATAGGATGCCGGTTCAATGATCGTTGTAGCGGACTCGTAAATACCGCTGCTGACATTGATCACATCGATGCCATAGCTTTCGAATGCTTTAATCATCTGGATGGCTTCGTCTAATTTCAGGCCGCCCTCTACGAACTCATCAGCGCTGATACGAACGGAAATTATGAAATCTTTGCCGCACAGGAAACGGATGGTGGTGATGATTTCCTGCATGATGCGGATGCGGTTCTCGAAGGATCCGCCGTAGCGGTCAGTTCTCTTATTTGTATACGGAGATAAGAATTCACCGAGAAGGTAACCGTGAGCTGCATGGAGTTCTACACCGTCAAAGCCGGCACGTTTTGCAAAAACAGCGCCTGTAACGAATGCTTTTACAAGGCCGGAACATTCCTCAGTGGTCAGCTCTCTCGGCATCTCATTGGTCACTTTGCACATAACTGGGGACGGAGCAACGATCTGTCTTCCATCGATCATGGAGGACTTGTTTTCTCTGCCCGGATGCTGGAGCTGAAGGAGGATCTTTGTGCCGTATTTATGTACTCTCTCTGCCAGACGTTCAAGATGCGGAATATGTCTTGTGTGATATGCGCCAAGCTGGTTCGGAACCGCAGTTCCGTAAGTTTCTTCGATACGAGTGATTTCTGTGATGATCAGTCCAACGCCGCCTTTTGCGCGCTCCTCATAATAAGTGATAATGTGCTCATTTGCCTCACCGCCAGGCTGTGCCAGTGACACACCCATTGCCGGCATAACAATACGGTTTTTCAGTCTCATAGAACCGATCTTCGTCTTTTGGAACAGTTTTTCGTATGCCATAACATTACCTTCCTTTCTCAGTGCTGCAAATATGCAAAGATACTTGCAGAATGTTTCAATATCGTCTAAACTAATTGTAATATGGAATTGATAAATTTTCCACAAACTCGTTGCACGAAAAGATGAAACACATTTGTGCATGAAGCACAATGAAAGGATATGCTGGACAAAGGGGACATATACATGCTGATTTCCATTTTATTGAACATGATTTCCGAGAAAATTCCATGCCGGATGATAGAAAAAGGAGAGGACCGGAACCTGTCGAGATTTACATTTTTAGTGAAGGATTCGGTTATTGACGATGGGGCCTGTCTGTACATTGGCAGCCTGGAGGATTCTTCGCTTGTTCAATGTCCGATGGTGCTTCTGACCACGGAACCGCCGGTCATGCAAACGCCGGAACTGAGTCATACCGTGATTCAGATTGCGCCGGAGCACTATGCAGAATGTTTAAATATTGTGACGAAAGCATTCTTTTATGAGCAGGAGAGAGAAGAGGAGTTCAACCGGCTGCTGGCCAGACCGGTGGAACAAACACCTTTTCACGAAATTATCGACAATGCGGCGGTTTTTATGGATCGATCTCTGGTGCTGACAGACTTAAGTTTCCACGTGGTGGATTACTCCACCTCCCGGGCCATCACAGATCCAATCTGGAAAACGAATGTGAAACGGGGCTTTTGCAGTTATGAATTCATTGAAGCGATGAACGTCCTGATCCCGGATAATGCCCTGCCAAGCAACTCGGAACCATTTTTTGTAAACTGCGATGCGTCGAAAGAGAATAAGCTTTGTAGTATGGTGTTTTATAACCAGAGACCGATCGGATATCTGGTACTGTTAGATAATGAAAAGGGAATTTTGCCGTACCATCTCCAATATCTGCCGCGGATCAGCCAGATTTTGATTCTGTCGCTGAAGCATGTGCCGAATTTCCGTAATCTCTTCATCAATGCGTCAGAGAATATTTTCCTGAACATCCTGGAAGGAAAAACGGCAGATACCACTCATCTGCAGATGTTGAATGCGACCTTAAAGCTTCCGAAGGCGATGCGGTGCCTGGTGTTCGTTCCCCAAAACAGCTCGCGGCATGATCGTTTCTATATGCAGAGAAATCTTTATTCCCTGTTCCCGAAGGGATCGGTCTTTTTATATCAGAACTACGTGATCGCAATTGTGTCGGATGAGGATTCGAAGAAACTTTCACAGCCGGATTTTTGCGAGAGAGAGATCAAGAATGTGAAGGAAGTAGGAGTAAGCTCCGTATTCCGTACACTGACAGATTTTGCAGATTATCTGAAATATGCATTGATGGCGTGCGAGATTGCCAACAGACTGGGGCAGAAAGACGTGGTCCACCACTATGACAGGTACCAGTTCTTCCATATCCTTTCTACCTGCCAGGATGAGAAACTTTTACGGACGTATATACATCCGGCATTTGATCTTTTGCGCGAATATGATCTGGCAAACGATGCGGCACTCCTTAAGACGCTGCAGTCCTATATTGACAATGGACTGAACGCGAAGGAGACTGCAGCGGAACTGTATTTGCACAGAAATACGTTGACCTATCGGTTGAACAAAATTCGTGAGTTAACAGATATTGATTTTGAGAATCTGGAGACCGTGTTCCGCTTGTCCTGTTCGTTCCGCATTAACCAGTTACTTCAAATTTATTAGTGAGGGAGAATCTGGAAAAGACAGTCATTGACAAACATGGTAATGGAAAGAAAAGCTGTGGTGAAACAGAATCGATCGGAATGAGGATTCCTGTTTCACCACAGCTTTGTAATCTCCCTTATTCGCTCTTCTTATTGGCTTTGGCCTGGAACTTCTCGTTCTGGATCACGAAGCGCTCGTGGCGGCCTCCGCCGATCTTACCTTTCTCGTCATAAGCAGCAACTTCGAATACAAGACGGCGTCCGTCAACTTCCACCAGCTCACTCTCACACCATACTTTCATTCCGAGCGGAGTCGGTGCATCATGTGTCACATGTAATAAAGTACCAACGGTACCGCATCCTTCATCGAGATGTTCAGCAACGCTCTTCCATGCGGTCAGTTCCATCAGTGCGATCATGGACGGTGTCGCGAACACATCTAACGTACCGCTGCCCATTGTTTTTGCGGAATTTGCTTCTGATACAATTGTTTCCTGTCTTCCTTTTAAACCGGCTACCAGCATATGTAATCCTCCATGAAAAAGAATCACCGGATCGTTCCCGGTGTCTAAGATTTTTCAACAGCCCGAAGACTGTCTGTGATACAAATTTTTACTGGCTTTATTATAAATTATATCAGTTGGAATTGCAAGAAGAGGTGGGTTTATGTTATACTAATTATGTCTGTTTCCCAAATTTGTGGAGACAATTTGGAGGAGTTTATGATTTTTATCGGAGGAATTTCACAGGGGACCAAAGAGCTCTTCTATCAGGCCGTGATGTTCGTTTGTGACAGATGCGGACGGTATGGAAGGTATCAGGTTTTTATGACCTATAGCTATTTATCTCTGTTTTTTATCCCTGTGTTTAAGTGGAATCGAAAATATTTTGTGAAGACGACCTGCTGTGGAACTGTCTATGAACTGAATCCGGAAATCGGTGCAAGGATCGCCAAAGGCGAGGAACTGCAGATCCGTCCGGAGGATCTCACACTGGTATCCGATGGACATCAGGAGCCGGCCTGGCAGGTGCAGGGAAAGAAATGTGCCAATTGCGGATATGAGACAAAAGAAAATTTTGATTTCTGTCCGAAGTGCGGCAATCGATTCTAAGTCGTGGGTAGGGTTTGAGTGAGGCTGCAGGCGTTGACCGGCGTGTAAAAGCCTGAGTGTCTGAGAACCTGGAGTAGTATTGGAGTATGATACATGAAGATCACATATATTCATCACAGTGCCTTTATGATAGAGGCCGAATCAGCAGTTCTGTTATTTGACTATTTTGAGGGCGATCTGCCTGAAATCCCGGCGGAGAAAATGCTCTACGTTTTTTCCAGCCACCGTCACGGGGACCATTTCTCTGAGATGATCTTCGATCTGGCAAAAAAACATGAAAAGATCAAGTTTATTTTATCTTCCGATATCTGGAGAAAACGAGTACCGGAGAACTTAAGAGACTGCACCGTTTTCCTGGGTCCGGACGAGACTTGGGAGGATGAACTTCTGAACGTGGAGACCTACAAGTCTACAGACGAGGGCGTTGCGTTCTGGTGCAAGGTGGATGGACAGGACATTTACCATGCAGGCGATCTGAACCACTGGTACTGGGAAGGCGAGGACGAGCAGTGGAATAAGGATATGACGATTGCGTACCGCGCGGAAATAGAAAAAATGCGCGGCCGGGTGGCAGATATCGCATTCCTGCCGCTGGACCCGAGACTGGAACAGCATTTTTACCTGGGTATCGATGACTATATGAAGGCTGCTGACGCAAAAGTGATTTTCCCGATGCACTTCTGGGAGCAGTTCGATGTGGCAGCGAGATTGAAAGCACTGCCATGTTCCGAGACATATCGTGACCGGATCATGGAAATCGATTCAAAAGGACAGACATTTATCGTATAGAATTAACCGTTTGGGACGAAAAAACGGGCGGTTATATTATATAGAAGAAATAACAAAGAAAGTGAGGCGATTTATTATGAAATTCACATTCGCACACAACAATTTTAACGTAAAAGACTTAGACAAGTCCCTGAAATTCTACGAGGAAGCACTTGGTCTGAAGGAAGTTCGCAGAAAAGAAGCCGAGGACGGAAGCTTTATCATCGTTTACCTTGGCGATGGCGAGACTACACACAAATTAGAGCTCACATGGCTCCGTGACTGGGAAAAAGACCACTATGATCTCGGCGATAACGAGTTCCACCTCGCATTTATCGTAGATGATTTTGAGGCGGCTCATAAGAAACATGAAGAGATGGGCTGTATCTGTTTTGAAAATCCGAAGATGGGCATTTATTTCATCATCGACCCAGATAACTACTGGCTGGAAGTTCTTCCAACAAGAAAATAGTTGGAAAAAAGGGGGAAGTTACATGAAGCATCCGATCCAGGATATCGAGTATGCGGAATATTTATTTGACAGATTTTACAGCATCGGCAGTACAGAAAACGGCGGCGTAACAAGACTTGGTTACACTGAGGTTGAAGACGAGATGCACGAAACATTTGTAGCACTGGGCAAGGAAAAGGGGTTTGAGAGCTACACAGACGAAGTTGGAAATACTTACATTTACAATCCGGCCTGCAAGTCTGATGAGGACGGCGAGTATTATCTTGTGGCATCCCATCTGGATTCCGTAGTAGAGGGCGGCCGTTATGACGGTGTCAGCGGCATTATCACAGGCCTGCTTCTTCTTGACTGGGCGAAGCGCGATGGTCTGGAGATTCCGATCCGCGTGGGCGCAATGCGCTGTGAAGAGTCCAGTAACTTTGGCCGAAGCACCATCGGCAGCGGCCTGATCACAAAAGAAATTTATAAGCATGATGTCGGTGAGGCGGTGAACCGCGTTGGCCAGACATTGAGTGAGGTATTTAAGGCGCGCGGCTACAACATGGAGCCGAAGCGTATCCAGGGTGTAAAACAGTACATCGAGTTACATATTGAGCAGGGAAAGGTTCTGGAGGAGTATGACGATGCCATCGGTATTGTTACGACCGTTGCAGGACCGAGACGATTCCTGATCCACATCAAGGGAAACGCGGAGCATTCCGGCGCGACTCCGATGGGCATGCGTACGGATGCACTGTGTGCAGCAGCGGAAATTATGCTGGAGATCGAGGAAATCGGTAAAGACGAGTCCATTTACCAGTCTGTGGCGACAGTAGGAACTGTGAAGGTATCTCCGAATGCCCTCAATGTAATTCCTGGTGAAGTAACACTCGGCGTGGACATGAGAGGTATCGATTCCAGCAGTCTGGACCGTATGGAATCCCGACTGAAATCTGCATGTAAGAAGATCTGCGAAAAGCGTAAGGTGAAATATTACAGAGAGAAGACTTCTGATATTCCGCCGATCGCCATGTCCATCGATGTGCAGCAGAAACTTCTGGCAGCAGCGAAGAAGCTGAGAATCCCGCATCGTTCCATGATCAGCGGTGCCGGTCACGATGCAATGTCCTTCGCAAATATCTGCGAGACAGGAATGGTATTTATCCCGTGTGCCAAGGGAATCAGCCACAATAAGAAAGAATTTGCCACCATTGAGTCTATCTGTGATGGTGCGCAGGTCATATATGAACACTTCAAGGAGGAAATGAAAGAATGATTCTGATCAAAGACGGACGTATTATTGACCCGAAGAGAGGCATCGATGACGTGCTTGACATCGTGATTGATGGCGGCAAAATCGCAAAGATCGGTAAGTACCAGAGAAGCGAAGAGTATGATACTGTAATCGAAGCAAAAGGCATGGTAGTAGCACCGGGCCTCATCGATGTACACGTACACTTCCGTGATCCGGGCCTCACATACAAAGAGGATATCCAGACTGGTGCAGCTGCAGCGAAAAAGGGCGGCTTCACAACTGTTGTTACAATGGCAAACACAAAACCGCCGGTTGACAACGTAGAGACAGTAAAATATGTGATCGAAGAAGGTAAGAAGACTGGTATCAACGTAATTCCGGCTGCATGTATCACAGTTGGTATGAAGGGCCAGGAGCTGGTTGACATGGAAGCGTTGATCGCAGCAGGTGCAGCGGGCTTCACAGATGACGGTATTCCGATCATGGACCAGAATCTTGTAAAAACAGCAATGTTAAAAGCAAAAGAACTGAATGTACCGCTCAGCTTCCACGAGGAAGATCCGGCATTCATTTCTGAAAACGGTATCAACGCAGGTCCGTCCGCAGAAGCTCTTGGTATTAAGGGATCTCCGGCACTTGCAGAGGACTCCTTAGTAGCTCGTGACTGTATGTTAGCACTCCACACAGGTGCTCATGTAAACATCCAGCACATCAGCTCCAAGAACGCAGTTAAGATGGTGAAGTTAGCAAAAGAGCTTGGCGCTAACGTTTGGGCAGAGGTTACTCCGCACCACATCGCTTTAGATGAGAGCGCAGTATTAGAAAAGGGCTCCATGGCGAAGATGAACCCGCCGCTCCGTTCTGTAGCTGACCGTTACGGCATCATCGAGGGTATCAAAGACGGTTCCATCGACATGATCGCAACAGACCACGCTCCGCATAGCGCAGAAGAGAAGGCTGTTGAGCCGGTTTGGAAAGCACCGAGCGGAATCATCGGTCTTGAGACATCTCTTGCAATCGCTGTAACAAAATTAGTTCGCAAGGGCCATCTGACAATGGTTCAGTTAATGGAAAAGATGAGCTTAAATCCGGCGAAGTTATACCACTTCGATAAGGGTTACATCGATGAAGGTGCTGACGCTGACATCGTGATCT
>JAFUMF010000129.1 GCA_017482945.1 Lachnospiraceae bacterium | reverse complement strand
TGAGATTGTGATTGCGGCAGCAAATGCGGGTAAACATATTTTATGTGAAAAACCGATGGCGATGACAGTGGAAGAATGCAACCGAATGGACGAAGCGGCGAAGAAAAATGGTGTTGTATTGCAGATTGGATTTATGAGGCGATTTGATACATCTTTTATGGAAGCCAGAAAGATGTTGGAAGCCGGGGAGATCGGAGATGTAGTCATGGTTCGCTCCAATACAAGAGGACCAAGCATTCCGAAACCGTGGATGTATGATATTTCGAAAAGCAATGGTCCGTTGGCAGAAGTTTGCAGCCACGATATTGATTCTCTGCGCTGGTTTACAGGCAGCGATTTTCAGACCATCTTTGCGATCGGAGGAAATTTCCGTTGTCCGGATGCGAAAGCAGAATTCCCGGACTTTTATGATAATGTCACACTGAATGCAGAGTTTAAAAACGGCTGCCAGGGAATTATCGATGGTGCCCAGGGTGTACTGTACGGATACGATGCAAGATGTGAGATTTTGGGAACGAAAGGCTGCATCTATCTGGGAAATACAAATGAGAATTCTGTTACTCTGTGTCGTAGCAACATGAGAAAAAGCGGGGAATACATAAATAGCTGGAAATATTTGTTTAGAGATGCTTACCACGAGGAAGACTGTGATTTTGTTCGCACGATTCTGGAGGAGAGAACTCCGAAGGTAACTGCTTATGACGGAAAGATGGCGGTTTTGACCGTAAACGCAGGAAACCTGTCAATCAAAGAAAAGAGAATCGTCCGTATCGATGGCGACAGATTGATTTAGAGATATTGTACGAGAGGAGAAACCTATGTTAGCTGCAAGAATGTATGGCATAAATGATATTCGACTGGAAGAAGTTCCGACTCCGGTTCCGGGAACAGGAGAAATATTGGTAAAGGTGGCGGCTGCAGCAGTTTGTGGAACCGATGTGCGCATGATCTTCAATGGTGCGAAAGGCATCGATGAGGAACATCCACTGATTCTCGGGCATGAACTTGCAGGAACAATTGTTCAGATCGGTGATGGAGTGAAGGGCTATTCGGTGGGCGACCGTGTTGCTGTTGCACCGAATATGGGATGCGGAATCTGTGATCCATGTGTCAGAGGAAACGGTCATTTATGTCCGGAATATCAGGCACTTGGCATCAATCTTGACGGTGGCTTTGCAGAATACTGCGTGATTCCGGAAGTGGCTGTACGAGGTGGAAATGTCTGCGTTTTGGACGATAATGTGTCTTTTGACGAAGGAGCTGTTAATGAGCCTCTTTCCTGCGTGTGCAATGGATTTGAACATGGTAATATCCATCCGGGAGATCGCGTGTTAGTGATCGGTGCAGGTCCGATTGGAATCATGCATTGTGCACTGGCTCTGATGGCAGGAGCTGTGGTATATCTCAACGATATGTCAGCGGACCGTCTTCAGATGGCAAAAGATATGTATCCGCAGATCAGAACTCTCCTGGGAGATTTAAAAGAACTGGTGATGAAAGAGACAAAGAATGCCGGAATGGACGTGATCATCACTGCATGTCCGTCTCCGGAAATGCAGGCGCTTGCGGTAGAACTTGCGGCTCTCGGCGGACGCGTGATCTTCTTTGGCGGAATTCCGGCCAATAAGGAACCGGTAGGTATCGATACGAATCTGGTACATTACAAACAATTGATCCTTACAGGAACAACAAGAGCAAGTCTGGCTCAATACAGAAAGACTTTGAATTATATTTCCAGCGGTGTGCTGGAAGTAAAACCATTAATCACAGCGCATTTTCCGCTGAAAGACATTGATAAGGCAATCGATACGGCTCGCAAGGGTCAGGGCCTGAAAAAAATTATTACATTCTGATTGGGGTGACAGTATATGCGGGATGCTCTATTTATAGGAATCGATATCGGAACCCAGGGCACCAAAGCTGTGCTCTGTGATGTGGATGGTCAGATACTGGAAACAGCGTTTGTATCGTCAAAGCTGATTTATGAGGATGCAGTAACCGTATACGAGGATGCGGAAGATATTTTCTCCTCGGTACTTACCGTAATCGGGGAAGTGGCCGGCCGTGTCGGAGAAAAGAGTAAGCAGATCCGCGCCATTGGTATTGATGCTCAGATGGCTGGAATCATGGGAATCAAAAAAGATTTTACCGCAGCGACTCCCTATGATTCCTGGCTAGATCTGCGCTGCAGTAAATATACGGAACTTTTAGAACGCACGGTGGGAGAAGAAGCCATCGAATATAGCGGCGGACAGTTTATTCACGCCCATGCACCAAAGATTTTGTGGTGGAAGAACGAACGGCCGGATGAGTACAGGGAAATTGAGAAATTTGTGCAGCCAAATGGCTATGTGGCGGGACGTTTGTGTGGACTATCTTCTGACGAGGCGTTTATGGACTATACGTTTCTGCATTTTAATATTTTCTCAGATAACAAAAACTGTTGTTTTAGAGAAGAGATGTTGGAGCAATTTGGAATTGCAAAAGAAAAAATGCCAAAGATCGTAAGTCCTGAGACTGTCGTGGGAGAAATCCTGCCAGAGATTGGAGCGCGCTGTCATCTGCCAGAGGGCGTAAAGGTCATCGCCGGCTGCGGAGACACGGCTGCTTCCAGTCTTGGAGCCGGAATTACCAGAGCTGGACTAGCGTATGATGTGGCAGGAACTGCATCAGTATTCGCCTGTTGTACGGATCGGTTTGTACCGGATACAAAGAAGAAAACAATTCTGTTTTCACGAAGCGTTTGCGAAGGACTGTACTTACCACTTGCATATATCAGCGGAGGCGGCTTGTGCCTGAGGTGGTATTCCAACCTTACTGGACAATCTTTGGATGAGCTGAATTGTTTGGTGGATCCAACGGTAGTTGGAGATACACCGATATTCCTTCCACATTTTTCCGGAAGAACATGTCCGTTGGACGATCAGGTATCGGGAGCGTTTCTGGGCCTGAATTCCCGCATGCAGACTGGAGATTTGTACCGCTCAATTTTGGAAGGTATTGCCTTTGAATACAGGAGCTATTGGGATATCATGCATGACAATGGCTGTGTAACGGATAACACGGTGGTGCGTGGTGTTGGCGGAGGCGCGAAAAGTGCGGAGTTCTCCCAGATCAAGGCAGATGTGCTTGGATTGACTTATACCGTTCCTGAAAAGGTGGATTCTGCGCCGGTGGCGATGGCTTTACTTGCAGCCCATGCAATCGGAGCACGAACAGAGTCTCTGCAGGAACTCTTCGAACCGGGAGAGTCTATCGGATATGAACCAAACAGAGAACTGGCAGAGCATTATGAACATCGTTCGGCAGAGTACTTACACTTATTGGATACATACGGAACTTACGCAGGACGAGATATGAGATAGCTATTAGATGGACGTGATACAGGATGGTCCTGTGGGAAGATTAAGAGAATAATGGAGATGAAAGCAATGAAAATGAATATGACACCTGAACAGCTTGCTAAATATATGGATCAGACATTACTGAAACCGTACGTGACAGAAGATCGGTTAAAAGAATTCTGTGAGGAGAGTGACCGTTACGGTTTTGCCATGGTTGCGATCAACTCTGCACCGGTCAAATTCTGCCGAGAAGTTTTGAAGGATAGCCAGGTTCATGTGGGTGCAGCCATCGGCTTCCCGCTGGGACAGACAACCATCGCCAACAAAGTGCATGAGACGGAAGTGGCCATCGCAGAAGGCGCGGACGAAATTGACTATGTGGTAAACCTGGTTAAGTTAAAAAGCGGAGATCTTGCTTACATTGAGGACGAAATGCGTCAGATTGTGGATGTTTGCAGAGAACACGGAAAACTTTCCAAGGTTATTTTTGAGAACTGTTATCTGAACGACGAAGAAAAGAGAACACTTTGTGAAATCGCACTGAAAGTAAGACCAGATTTTATCAAGACAAGTACTGGATTTGGTACACCGGAGCCGGGTGTAGCTGTGGGAGCAACCATTGAGGATGTACGCCTGATGAAATCCATTGTTGGTGATGCGGTAAAAGTAAAAGCAGCCGGTGGAATC
>JAFUMF010000128.1 GCA_017482945.1 Lachnospiraceae bacterium | reverse complement strand
ATATAACCGTGCACTTCTTTTTAATCAGCATGCCGTGAAGCAGATTAAAGATGATCAGATAAAACATCCAGGCGGATTTGTTATATTAGCCGGCCATGCACATATCATGATGCATGAGGGCCGCGATAAGTCACGTCCGATTCAGGGCTTTTCGCAGGCTTTCGGAATGCATAGATTTGAAATCAAGGAAAACGAGAATACTAAGAAAAAAGATATAAATTTATGTGATCCGAAACAAATTCAAATCCCGGTAAAAGATCCTGAAAAACCAGGTGAGTATAAGCAAGCGATGGAGTCGATGGATATCAATCAATATAAGAGAAAAAATGGATTGTGGATAGCCGCGAAACCAATGCAGATGAATACCAGAGCCCTGGAAGCAGAAGAGAGAGCGGCTACGGGCCCTAAATTAGGTGCCCATCGTGCGGCATCTCAGGCGAAATTCGAAAGGGAAAAAGAGAAGCTGGGCTTTGAGGAGATTACCAAAGATGACATCCAGGCAGCAAACAGAAACGTTAAAAAGCCGATCATCGGCGGACATCGTGGTCCGAAATAATCATAAATTTTCTAAGAAACCGAAAGGAGGTTTCGATTATGCGTAAAAACATCATTCACTATAAAAAGATAACAACAGCGATGCTGGCGGGAGCTATGCTCTCGCTGGCTGCTGCTGGTACTGTGTTCGCGGCAACCACAAAAGCGAACGGGCCGGGCGGTCAGATCGCAGTTGTTAAGGAAGAGAAGAAAGCGGACACCAGCGGATACTGGGTGCAGAATGAGGGAATCTGGTATTTCTACAATCCGGACGGAACTCCGGGACATGGATGGATTCTCGATAAAGGCAAGCACTATTATCTGACCGATGGCGGCCGCATGCTTGCAAACTGCATCACTCCGGACGGCTATTTTGTCGATGCCGGCGGGGAGTGGTACCAGAGAAAGACAACGATCCTCAACCAGGAGTTTACTGCCCCGGAGAAATTCCCGACGGCGCATTCTTCCTGGGTGAATACAGAGCAGCTTGCGAAGCTGCGCAGCCAGATCCGTGCGGTATTTAAAGAGCGCAGGCTGAAAGTCAGCGACAATGCGATCGAGTATGTGGTGACATCCGATAACAAAGAGCGCGTGTTGATGGGCGTTTATAAGCTGAACGAGACCGGATCGTTCCGTATGGATATTGGTATTTCCCTCGATGCCAGCAGCACAGAGCCGGACGAGCCGGAGACGTATGATTACATGGTCTACCGCGCGATGATGTATGAGATCACATCTGCGCCGGACCATCTGGAGAAGGCGATTTACAGCAGCTGGGAAGAGAGCAACACCTGGAACATCGGAAGAGATTACTGGGTGTGGATCGGTGATTCCTGGGTGAAATATGGTGCTTCTGCCGGTTATGGACAGTATCAGATTTATCCGGTACAGCCATAGGCAGCAATGCAGGGAACAAATATCTGAGAAGGAATAGAACGAAAAACAGTGTGGACCGGAAGAAACGCCGGTCCATGTTGGAAATCAGGAGGAAGGGTAAATGGAGAATTGGCAGGAGCTGAAAATTATTAAGGATTTCTATCAGATTGAGGAAGACGGCTCGATGCCGGAGGGTTCCAGAATCCTTCTGGATGCCACGGATCTTGCAACATTTGAGCCGGGCGAGGATATTGTTACATATGGTGCGTCTGCGGACGACGGCATGTACATTATTCTGGAAGGCCGCACAAAGGTTTTGGGGCCGAAAGGTGCACTGATCAGTGAGCAGGAGTCCGGCGATGTGGTCGGCGAGCTGGCGCTGATCAAGGATGGAACAAGAAAGGCGACCGTGCGCGCGGCGACAAAAGTGACATGTGCCCACCTGTCCAAACCGGTATTTGAGGGACTTGCCCAGTCCAACACGAAAGTGTATGGTGCATTTCTGGAGCTTTTGTATACAAAGACCACAAAAATTGTTGTGGAACGTGAGCGTATGAAATCGGAGCTGGAGATCGCGGCGAAGATCCAGAGCGGTTATCTTCCGAAGTCCTTTGGAAAGTTCAACAAAATGCCGGATGTGCACATTGCGGCGCGGATGAAACCGGCGAAGGAAGTCGGCGGCGATTTCTATGATGTGTTCCAGATCGATGAGGATCGCCTGTGCTTTCTGATCGCGGATGTGTCCGGAAAAGGCGTTCCGGCGTCGCTGTTTATGACGGTGGCGAAGACGCACATCAAGAACTACATGAGCCTGGACATGCCGCTGGCGGAGATGGCGGAGCGCGTGAATAACCAGCTCAACGAGGACAACGACGAGGAACTGTTTGTAACGGTGTTCATCTGCGTGCTGGATGTGAAAAACCACACGCTGTCCTTTGTAAATGGCGGACATAACAAGCCGTGTATCAGCCGCGCCGGTGGTGCGTTTGAGATGATGGACTGCAAGGTGGACTTCGTGTTCGGTATGATGGAAGATATGCCGTACCGGGAGCAGAAAACGACACTGATGCCGGGCGACAAGTTCTATCTGTACACGGATGGTGTGACTGAGGCGTTTAATGATAAGGAAGAATTGTTCGGCGATGACCGGCTGGTGGAGACACTGAACCGGCATATGGATATTGCAGGCGAGCCGGATCGGCTTCTGGATACCATGTATGAGGAGCTGCATACATTCGCCAACGGTGCGGATCAGTCGGATGATATTACGATGGTGTATCTTGTGAGATAGTGAGGTGCATGGTTGATGAAACATGGACTGGAAGTGAAAATCTGGGGGACGAGAGGTTCTCTTGCAGCGCCGTATGCGGACCGGATGGAGTTTGGCGGGAATACCAGCTGTGTTTCTGTAAGGTGGTCGGATCAGATTGTGATCTTTGACTGTGGAACCGGACTTCATGGACTTGGGCAGGAGTTGATTCGCCTAAGAGAATCTGCACAAAACTTTCGGGCGGACGGTTGCTCTGGTGAGGTTTGGCATGTTCCGGAAGAGATACATATTTTTATCGGACATGTACACCTGGATCATATCTGTGCACTGCCGTTCTTTCCGCTTTTGTTCCGGAAAGGCTGGAAGATTCACCTGTATGGACAGCCGATGGAGGGAGAGTCATTTAAAGATACCGTACGCAGAATCGTCGGACCGCCGTTTTGGCCGGTCACATTGGATCAGGCTGCGGCAGAGATTGCCTGGCATGATCTTGTGCCGGATATGGTCGTGGAACTTCCGGATGGAGTATCTGTGCAGACATTTGAAGCGAACCATGGACCGGGAGCACTGCTATTCCGGATGACGCGAGGGGATGTGTCAGTGGTATACGGACTTGACAATGAGGTGACGTACGAGACAATGGATGCGTACAGTCAGTTTGTGGACGGATGCGATTTGTTGATCTTTGACGGTATGTATACGGAAGAAGAGTATAAACGATGTAAGGGATTTGGCCATAGTGTGTGGATGCAGGGCGTGTGGATCGCGGGGCACTGTAAGGTCGGAACGGTTTGCATTTCCCACCATGAGTGGAATCGTACAGATGCAGTGCTGAAAGAGATGGAAGCGCTTGCAAGAGAAGAAAATGACCGATGCGTGTTCGCACGCGAAGGTATGGTATTTTTTCTCAGTAGGGAGTTATAGGTATGAGAATGAAGTGGAAAAAAACTATGCTTGTTGCAATGCTTGCAGTGACATTGTGCGCCAGTGTGAGCGCATTGGCGGGAGAGATTGAGAGCAGAAAACTTTCAATCCTGCAGGTGGAAGGCACAGAAGCAGTGATCAAAAAGCAAAATGGCAGAGATGTGAAGGCCGTCAAGGGAATGAACCTTGGCGAAGGAAATAAAGTGTCTACTGGAAATAAGACGTATGTGTATATT
>JAFUMF010000127.1 GCA_017482945.1 Lachnospiraceae bacterium | reverse complement strand
TCTGGAAGAGGCCGGACCGGAAAATGAAGAGGCCGTTCTGAGGGAGTTTGGCAGTCCGGAGCGCATTGCATCGATCATCCGGTCTGATCTCAATGGAAATCTGGAAGATGGCGGTTCCTTTACGGAAAAAGGATATGAAGATGAAAGATTTCGCGATCCTAATTACCAGCTGGCAAATCGGTTGGATCTGCCGGAGGAGAATGGGAGCGGAAATCGGAAATCCAACCAGAATCATGATGCAGAATATGTATATGAAGAGAAGAAAGAAAAACCACGGACCAGCGGATGTTTAAAACTGGCGCTGATTGCTATTTTACTTGTGGTCGCGTCACCGTTTCTTTTCGGGGCCGGTTGGACAGTATTTGGAATTGCAGTGGCAGTCATTGTGGTTGCAGCCGTGCTGTTCTTCGTGGCAGGTCTGTTGACGGTGGTCTTCTTATTTGCAAGCCTGGTGATTCTGGGCGCAGGATTTGCTTCGCTTGTCCAGAATCCTGTGGAAGCGGTGTTTGTAATCGGACTTGGCCTGGTATTTTTGGGACTTAGTCTGGCAGCGCTGGTATTCTCTGTATGGTTTTATGGAAAATTGATTCCATGGATATTCAGGGGAATCGGCAGATGTCTTGATGCTGTGAGTGACAGAGTGAGAAGGAGGCGCTGATGAAGAAATTTACGAAAATCATGCTGATGGTTGCAGGAATCTGTATCGCATCGGGAACGATTCTGATGATGGTCACAGGAATGACCGGTGAAGTATTTTATGGAAGGTCGGACATCAATATTGGGGCAGATGGAATCAAAATAACCGATATTCCGGATGATCTGGAAGATCTTGTGGATGAGGGAGAGGACTGGATCGAGAAGGAAATTGAGGCGGTCCTCGGCGGTAACGGGAACTCAGAGAATATGATACGGATCAATTCGAAGATCCGTGAGCTGGAACTTTCTGTAAAAGAAGCTTCACTTAGGATTGTCAGGGAAGCTGACGCAGATGAAATTATGATCATGGATGGCCCGGAGTCTGTGGAAATTCGCCATTCGGTGGATGGAGATAAGCTGCATCTGACGGTCCAGCGAAAAGAAAAAGATAAGAACATCGTCAATATCGGTGACGCACAGGCGGCTATTGTGATTCCGGCGGATATTAAGTTTGATGAGATTGAGCTTTCTATGAATGCTGCGGAGGTCGAGGCTGAAGGCCTGTCTGCGGTGGAGATGGGACTGGATCTGAATGCCGCTAACGGAACGTTTAGAAATGTGGAAGTTACTTCTTTGGATGTGGATAACAATGCAGGCGCTCTTGAACTGAGTGGAAATGTAGCAGGTGAACTGGATGTGGATTGTAATGCGGGAGACGTGGAGATGCTTTTAGATGGCGCATATACGGACTTCAATTACAAGCTGGACAGCAAAGCCGGTGCGATTCAAGTCGGCGAACGGGAGTACAGCGGACTGAAAAAGGAAGAGACAGTAAAACATGACGCAGCAAAGAAGACTGCGGATCTGGATTGTAATGTGGGCAGTATTGATATTCAGTTTGCAGAGTAAGGATGAGAGTGCAAACCATTGAGAGGAGAATGAGAATGGAATTGAAACAGAAGTTATATCGTTCTGACACGGATAAAATGATTTGCGGTGTGTGCGGCGGACTTGGCGAGTATTTCAATGTGGATCCGACCATTATCCGCTTGCTGTGGGCGATTTTTACCTGCATGGGACCGGGAATAGTGGCTTATATTGTGGCTGCGATCATTATTCCGAGACGCGCATAGGAAATGTTCTGAAACATTCATTAAGAATTAGTCATCGTTTTTTCCAAATATTTTCACCCTTTTTTCACAACTATGTGTTATTCTACATCCATAAGATTTAGAATATCAACACTTGGCGATGAAGAAAGGGTGTAATTTTTTATGAGAAAAACGTTTAAAACAGGTCTTGTTTATGTGGGTATTGCGGCGATGTTAGCCGGATGTGGCCAGAGTGCTGCGACAACGGCGACGACTGCAGCTGCCACAGCAGCGGAAACAACTGTGGAGGCAACCGAAGCATCGAGTGAGGCTTCTATTGTGGAAGGAGCAGTGAACATCGTACTTTCTGACGATGGAATCACGGTAGACGGTGAGGCGATTTCTGAGAGTGCTGAAGATGCTGTTTATGCTGCAAATGATATTGTTTATTATGAAGAGGGCAAGGATTTCAAGTACGGAGAAGGAACCGAGGACGATGAGCATTCCAAGGAAGAGGCGGATGCTCACACCGTTGTGCATATCACAAAGCCGGGAACTTATGCGGTGAGTGGTAAGATTTCCGCGGGCCAGATCGCAATCGATCTTGGTGAGGATGCTGAGGAGGATCCGGAGGCAGTGGTGACTCTGATTCTCAATGGCGTGGACATCAACTGTTCTGTGGCTCCGGGCGTGATCTTCTATAATGTATACGAATGCGGAACGAAAGACGAGGAGACTGCTTCCAATAACGTGGATACCACTGAGGCAGGTGCGAATGTGGTGATCGCAGACGGTACTGTGAATAACGTGAACGGCTCCTATGTTGCAAGAATTTATAAGTCAATCGAGCTCAATGAAGCTGGAACAGAGGTTGTTGACAGCAAAAAGCTTCATAAGTACGATGCAGCATTCTATTCCAAGATGTCCATGAACATGAATGGCGGCGAGGAAGGTACCGGTGTTCTGAATATCAGTGCTGAGAACGAGGGCCTTGATTCCGAGCTTCATCTGACACTGAATGGCGGAAATATCAACATTGTGTCCGGCAATGACGGAATCAACACCAATGAGGACTATATTTCTGTTACTACCGTCAATGGCGGCACATTGAACATTCAGGTCGATGGTTCCACTGGTGAGGGCGATGGCATTGACTCCAACGGATGGCTTGTGATTAACGGTGGTACGGTGATCGCAGAAGCATGCAGCTTCAGTGGAGATGCGGGAATTGATTCCGATATGGGCATTCATATTAATGGTGGTACCGTGATCGCGACTGGTAATATGTTAGACCATATTTCTGATAGTGAGCAGAATTATGCTGTATTTAATTTCGCTGACAGACAGGGAGGCGGAGAGGAAATTACATTAAAGGATGCGGATGGAAATGTTGTGATTTCCTGTGCACCGGAGAATGACTTTACTTATTTGATCTTTTCTGATGAGGCACTGGCAGATGGAACTTACACACTGTGGGCAGGTGAGACACAGCTTGCAGGTTCGGCCGGAGAAGGAAGAATGGGCGGATTCGGAGACGGCATGATGGGCGGCCGTCCGGAGATGCCGGAGGATTTTGATCCGGAGAACATGCCGGAGGGCTTCGATCCGAAGAACATGCCGGAGGGCTTCGATCCGGAGAATATGCCGGAGGGATTTGCCCCAGAGAACATGCCGGAAGGATTTGCCCCGGAGAACATGCCGGAAGGCATGACACCGCCGGAGAGACCGGAAGGAGCAGGTGCAGAAAATCAGCCGGCTGACGGAAGTACAGCTGAGCCGCCGGCAATGCCGGAAGGTGGAAATCAGGGCCAGAGACCGCAGGGCGGCGGTGGTCGTCCGGGCGGCGGACGCGGTGGCCGTGGAGAGATGGCTGCAGCGGAGGCTTCCACAGATTTTGCAATCGCGGCAGGCGGAAGCTATTTCTCTTTTGTAGGAGCTGAAGCAGACGCTAAGTAGGATGCAGGATGGTGTCGAATTACCTGCAAAATAGATACAATAGCATATCAATGAAACAGTAGTTTCCATATACAAATAAACATGTGCCCCATATACGGATCGTTTCCAGATCTTGGTATATGGGGTACATGTTTTTGCTGTATATACGAAAATCAAAAAATCCATAATTTTCTGCTCTAACCAGCCAGAACTATGAATCCCCCGCCAATATGTTTAAATAGCCGGATTCTGGTTATACTTCCGATACAACCAATCAAGGAGGAAGTAACTATATGGCAAGAAAGAAACAAGAACCGGTGGACCCCAATAACCTGAAGCCGGAAGATAGACTGAAATTTGAAATCGCAACGGAGCTTGGCCTTGCAGATAAGGTGATGACAAGTGGCTGGCGGAGCCTGACGGCCAAGGAGAGCGGCCGGATCGGAGGACTGATTACGAAAAAGAAGAGAGAAATGGCTATGAAAAACGAAAAATAATATAAAATGACGGTTGCAGAACAGAATCAAATCTGCTATACTCTGTGGAAATACCCTTTTGAGCAGGTAAATAAAGAAAATTTATATATAAGAATAAACGAAAGAGAGGGAACCTTAAATGGGTAAGATTATTGGCGAAGGCATTACATTTGATGATGTTCTGCTGGTACCGGCGTATTCTGAAGTAATTCCGAACCAGGTTGAGCTTTCCACAAACCTGACAAAGAAAATCAAATTGAACATTCCGCTTATGAGTCCAGGAATGGATACCGTTACGGAGCATCGCATGGCGATCGCAATGGCAAGACAGGGCGGTATCGGTATCATCCACAAAAATATGTCGATCGAGGCACAGGCTGAAGAAGTTGACAAAGTAAAACGTTCAGAGAACGGTGTTATTACTGACCCATTTTATTTATCCCCGGAACATACATTAAGAGATGCCGATGAGCTTATGGGCAAGTTCCGCATTTCCGGCGTACCGATCACAGAAGGACGCAAGTTAGTTGGTATTATTACAAACCGTGACTTAAAATTTGAGGAGGATTTCTCTAAGAAAATCAAAGAGTGCATGACTTCCGAGAACCTTGTGACTGCGAAAGAAGGAATCACAATGGTGGAAGCGAAGAAAATCCTCGCAAAAGCAAGAGTGGAGAAGCTCCCGATCGTTGATGATGAGTTCAATTTAGTGGGCCTTATCACGATCAAAGATATTGAAAAGCAGATTAAGTATCCGAATTCTGCGAAGGATGAATTTGGCAGACTTCTCTGCGGTGCAGCTGTTGGTATTACAGCCAACGTGTTAGAGCGTGTGGAAGCACTTGTGAAAGCAAAAGTTGACGTAGTTGTTCTCGACTCTGCTCATGGACATTCCGCAAACGTAATCCGCTGCGTGAAGATGATCAAGGAAGCGTTCCCGGATCTGCAGGTCGTTGCAGGTAACGTGGCAACTGGCGAAGCAACAAGAGCGCTGATCGAGGCCGGTGTTGACGCAGTTAAGGTTGGTATCGGACCGGGTTCCATCTGTACCACACGTGTCGTTGCAGGTATCGGTGTTCCGCAGATCTCCGCAGTTATGGATTGTTACGAGGTTGCAAAAGAGTACGGTGTGCCGATCATCGCTGACGGCGGTATCAAGTACTCCGGTGATGTTACAAAGGCGATCGCAGCAGGCGGAAGCGTTTGTATGATGGGCAGCCTGTTCGCAGGTTGTGACGAGAGCCCGGGAGACTTCGAGCTTTACCAGGGAAGAAAGTATAAAGTATACCGCGGCATGGGTTCCATCGCTGCAATGGAAAATGGTTCCAAGGACCGTTACTTCCAGAGTGATGCGAAGAAGCTTGTTCCGGAAGGCGTTGAGGGTCGTGTAGCATACAAGGGATTCGTAGAAGATACCGTATTCCAGATGCTCGGCGGCTTACGCGCAGGTATGGGCTACTGCGGCGCACAGACAATCAAAGAACTCCAGGAGAATGGCAGATTCGTGAAGATCTCTGCTGCATCCTTAAAAGAGAGCCATCCGCATGATATCCACATCACAAAAGAGGCTCCAAACTATAGTACACAGGGCTAAGTATAAATTGGCAGGGCTGCCTGATCAGGATTCTGGTCGGGCAGCCCTGAAACTTTTGAAAAATCCTGTACCAATAGGAAAAATGT
This sequence comes from Lachnospiraceae bacterium, assembly GCA_017482945.1. Taxonomy (GTDB): domain Bacteria; phylum Bacillota; class Clostridia; order Lachnospirales; family Lachnospiraceae; genus Pilosibacter. The sequence continues at coordinate 1,315 of JAFUMF010000127.1, read as the reverse complement.
GCTATAATGAATAAGGGCGAAAATACAGATTTGATAAAGGAGTTTTTATGGACAGTTTTATGAAAATGCTTTCTACGCAGGCGTTGATGTTGATCTACATGTGTGTGGGCTATTATTGTAACAAGAAGAATATCATTGATAAGCCGACGGAAATCAAGTTGACGGACTTCGTTCTGAGCATCACAATGCCATGTATGGTGTTCAACTCCTTCAATATGAAGCTGACTGTGGAGTTTGTAAAAGAGGCATCCTTCTGCCTGGCTATATCGTTCGCGATCTGTGGAATGGGCTGGCTGCTCGGAAAGTTTATTTATAACCGATACCCGAATGAGAAAAAGAGCATCCTTCAGTATGCGACGCTGGTAAATAACTGTGGATTCCTGGGACTCCCGATCATTTCTTCCGTACTCGGTGAAGAGGGACTTGTCCTTGCTGCGATTTTTATCATTCCAAACCGTATTTTCATGTGGACTGCCGGTATTTCGATTTTCAGCAATTCCACAGATAAAAAGCAGGCATTTTTAAAGGTTCTTATGAATCCTTGTATGGTTGCTGTATATCTTGGACTGCTCCAGGCCGCCGTTCAGCTTCCGATTCCGGAATTTGTACAGAAAGCCCTCACAGGCATCGGTAACTGTACCACACCGATTTCCATGCTGTTGATCGGCAGCATGCTGACTGCGCTGACTCTGGATTCCTTTAAAGACTGGAGTACCATTTATTATGGATTCATTCGTCTGGCGCTGCTCCCGATCATTGCTATGGTATTTATGAAAGTCCTTGGTGCAGACGATACACTGACTGCATGTGGTGTGATCCTGACAGCAATGCCGGCCGGAAGTACAACCGCACTTCTTGCCCAGAAATATGGTGCAGACGCAGTTTATGGAACGAAGATCGTTCTTACGAGCGTATTATTCTCGATGATCTCGATTCCGTTCATCACTTTGTTAGTATAATGAAAGTACATAAAAACCGGTACCGCCGGAGCTGATGACGTTCAGCCCGGCGATACCGGTTTTTTATTAATGATTTCAGCTTATTCTTTTACAAGCACCTTTGTGATCTCTCCGATGTACATGGTGTGGTAATCTTTGTCCGGATACCATTTTTCATCGTTTTCTTTCTCGATGAAATTCTCCGGTGGCATGGGATCTTCGTAAATTTTCTTGCAGACAAAGATCAGTTCAGCTTCCTCGAAGGCGCTGGTGCCATCTGTGAAGTATGGTGTGAGACCGGCTTCTTCTGTTTTATTGCAGTCGCGGCCGGATTTTGTTCCGCAGATGCTTAATGCCTTTCTGTATTCTTCTCCGTA
>JAFUMF010000126.1 GCA_017482945.1 Lachnospiraceae bacterium | reverse complement strand
TATGTTGCGGCGACGCGTGCACTTCATGAGCTTTGCGTCCTGCACACCGGCAATCTGACTGGGCTCATCAGCGATCCTGTGTCGGAGACGACGGTGCAGGTTCTTGATCATACCGACAACGAGAAGGAAAAACCGGCCCTTAAACCAGTTTCCAGGATCGCAAGAGTTGGACGAAAAGAACCACAATCCGGAACCGATACCATGCAGCTTCTGGCCTCCAAACGCCTCAAACCGCAGGAAGCAAAAAACGCGGCACAGAAATCAGGTACGCGGGCCGGATCCCCACAGGCAGATTTTGCCTTCGGAAGCATGCCGATGACCGAACTTCTCAGGCCGCTCGGACACGCCAAAACAGATCAGGCGATCCGCTGGACCGCCAAGCAGACAGATGGACTCTATCTGCAGAGTTCCTACGGCGTTCTTCGGATCAGCCCCATCGGCAGCAATATCATCCGGGTCACTTTCGCTAAAGACAGTAATCTGCTGACTACGGCCCATCCGAACATTTCCGCCCGAAAGCCGTTCCGCGAGTGGATGTACCGGGATTCTCCGAAGCTTTTGGAGTTGAAGACCGATGATCTCTATCTCCAGGTGGACAAAAGGACCGGTACGATTTATTACATGACCGGCGACAAACGTCCTCTTCTGGCAGAGCGCAGCAAAGAATGCCGGCTTTTAGAAAAACCGACCTTCGGACAACCGCGAGCCAGACTGTATCTGGACTGGCCAAAGAACGAAAATATTGCCGCGCTGGGAACTGGGATCAAAGCCAGCCTTCCTCTAAAAGGAGTCTCACGCTATATCTCTCATACTGGGCGCGCAGACAGGCTGCCAATGGTTGTTTCTGAGCGAGGGTATGGCCTTCTGATTGCCGCCGGTGGTCCTGTTTTCTGCTGCAATCTTCCGACCTATGACTCCCATATCTGTGCCGAAAACGCAGAGAAACTGGATTATTATTTCATCCTCGGGAAAACTTCCGAAGAAATCATTTCCATCTACGGCACTTTGTGCAAACATCAATAGTTCAGGCAATTGTTCCATTGAGTCCGGCCCCAAAGTATGGTATCCTATAAAGAGATACTACAGACATATTCCACAAAAGCAGAAAGGAATTTTTGTTATGACTTTTCAAATGGTAACTACCTGTCCGCAGAATGTAGACACAATCGTCCGCTATTTCCGTTATGATTCCGCGCCGACCTTCTCAAGCCCGGAACTTCAGGCTGCCTTTGACGCAGCACTCGGCGGCGATGATTTCGGTCTCAAACCAGGCGATGTGAAAACTTTCCGCATCAAGCTGTCCGATAAATTTGTAAACCTGATCCTCATCGGTTTTAACTGTGCCCTCTACGAGAAAGCGCTTCCGATTTTCAGAAAAGCGACTCTCAGACTCGGCACAATCCTTAACGAATTAAAATCCGAAGTTGTATTTGTCGATAACTTTACAAACATGTATTTCATGGAAAAGGCAGAGATCGCCCGCCAGTTCGCAAGCACACTCCCGCTCTGTGATTACGCGTTTGACAAATACATGATCAAAAAGGCAGACTATACAGAAAAAGAAATCCATGTTTTCGCAAATGAAGACATCGAAGCAGCGCTCCAGGAAGGCGCAAACATCGCAAAAGGTATCTGCATCGCCCGCGACCTCGTAAACGAGCCGGCAGAAGTCCTCACTCCGGCGGAACTGGCAAACCGTACCATCGCCTTCGGCCAGGAATACGGTTTCGAAGTTGAAGTATTCGATAAAGAAGCCTGCGAAGAGTTCGGCATGAACGCCTTCCTCGCAGTGGGAAGAGCCAGTGTCAATGAGCCAAAGCTCATCGTTATGCGCTACAACGGCGGCGAAGGCGTTGCCAAAGGCGTGATCGGCAAAGGCCTTTGCTACGACTCCGGCGGACTTTTCCTGAAACAGGGCGCAGGCATGGCAGCCATGAAAGGCGATATGGCAGGTTCTGCTGCAGTCATCGGCGCAATGTGCTCCATCGCGATGAACAAGCTTCCAAAGAACGTTGTTACCGTTGTTGCAGCATGTGAAAACCTGGTGGACGGCGCCGGCTACAGAAACGGAGATATCGTTCACACCATGGCAGGCAAGAGCGTCTTCGTTGCAAGCACCGATGCTGAAGGCCGTCTCACACTCGCTGACGCAATTACATACATGATCCGCAAAGAAAACGTTGACAGCATCATCGAACTCAGCACACTGACCGGTTCCTGCGCAAACTTCTTCAGCGATGTTTGTTGCGGCGTTCTGACCACAGACGATGACATGTTCAACCAGATCGCAGCCCACAGCGACATCGCAGGCGAGAAATATGCCCGCCTCCCGCACTATGAGGAATACCGCGAATTCATCAAATCTGACATCGCAGACCTCTACAACTCCTCCACCAACGGTGCCGGCGGCATCTGCGCCGGACTCTTCCTCGACGAGTTCAAGGAGGACAAGCCGTTCATGCACGTGGACGTGGCTGGTGTTACCTTCGCGAAGAACAAGAAAAACGGTTATCCGAAGGGCGGCACCGGATTTGGCGTGAAGACCGTTTATCATTATATCAAAGGTTAGTAACGTCCACTCATAGACACAAAAGCCCCTTGGGAATACACTTCCCAGGGGGCTTTCGCTTGTTATTTCTTTTTCAAGCATGCATGTAAATCCTTCATTATTGATCCATTCCACAATCCGTAGCCCGCTCAATCAGGCATCGATCTGTCATGACCGTGTCATAGAACCGGAAACCGCCGGTAAAGCTGTAACATTCGTAACCATTTCCTATGAGAATCCGCGTCGCAATGTAACTGCGCACACCACTCTGGCAGATGACATAGACCGGTTTTCCCTTTTCGATTTCCGACAGACGATCTCTCAGTTCATCCACCGGAATATTCTTAAAGCCCTCAATGTGTCCCTCGCTGTATTCCTCTTCGGTGCGTGTATCCAGCAGCGTCACGCTTCCATCCACCGGAAGTGCTGTCACGTCTTCGATCGTGAACTGCTTAAGAATTCCATTTGCGATATTGTCGATCATAAAGCCAGCCATATTGACAGGATCCTTTGCAGACGAATACGGCGGCGCATAGGCAAGGTCCAGATCTTTCAGGTCTGTTCCTTTTAAACCTGCGCGAATAGCAGTAGCCAGAACATCGATCCTCTTATCCACACCTTCATAACCAACGATCTGCGCACCCAGAAGGCGGAAAGTCTCCTTCTCAAAGACTACCTTCATCATCATGACATTGCCGCCGGGATAATAGCCTGCATGGCTCATGGGGGATAAGATCACTTTGTCCGTCTGAATACCGGCCTTCTTCGCATTGGTCTCGTTGAGTCCGGTGCTGGCCGCAGTCATATGGAAGACCTTGATAATAGAACTGCCCTGAGAACCGGAATACCGGCTGTCACCGCCACAAATATTGTCGGCCGCGATGCGTCCCTGTTTGTTGGCCGGACCTGCCAGTGAAATCAATGCATCGTCACCTGTGACGAAATGTTTCACCTGCACTGCATCGCCCACAGCATAAATGTCCGGCACTGATGTTTCCATCCGGTCATTTACAACAATACTTCCTTTGATGCCCAATTCCAGCCCGGCCTCTTTCGCCAGAGCCGTATCCGGACTAACGCCGATCGCCAGAACGACCATGTCCGCATGAAGCGGCGCTTCATCTTTCAGCAGTACATCCACGCCACCATGATTCTCCACGAAACCTTCCACCGTATATCCAAGCGCCAGTCTGACACCATGATTTCGCATTTCGGCATGGATCATGGATGCCATGTCTGGATCAAACGGATTCATCAGCTGCTTCGGTCTCTGGACAATGGTTACCTCCATTCCGCGCTCCCGAAGATTCTCCGCAACTTCCAACCCAATAAAACCGCCGCCTGCAATGACTGCAGACTTCGGATTATATTCCTCTATGTACTTCTTGATTTTGAACGTATCTTCAACCGTACGCAGCGTGAACAGCTTGTCCATATCCACGCCAGGTAACCGCGGCTGCGTCGGCTTCGCACCCGGTGACAGGATCAATTTATCATAGCTCTCTTCAAACACCTCTCCGGACTCCAGATTTTTCACGGAAACTGTTTTTTCTTCCGGATGAATCGCAACGACTTCATGATGCACCTTCATTTTCACCCGGAACCGGGAAAAGAAACTTTCCGGTGTCTGCAGAGTCAGCGCCTCTGGATCCGTGATCACATCGCCAATATAATAAGGCAGTCCGCAGTTTGCATAAGAAACATATCCTGACCGCTCAAAAACAATAATTTCCGCCTGTTCATCCAGTCTTCGGATTCTGGCCGCCGCCGTAGCTCCGCCCGCTACTCCACCAACAATCACAACTTTCATTCTCTATTCCACCTTTCCAGAGTCCATGGTATCCCTTAAGGAGATTTTTTCGCCCGACTTTCTGCTGGACGCAGAAACCAGTATGCACAAGTATCATATCTGAAAATATTATACCATTTTAATAAGAGAAATGGAATCTCAATACAAGATCATAACATTCTCAAAAAACAAGCAAATAAGACGTCCTCACTTCCAATTCCTGTGCTATAATAAATCTGTTATCCTGAGTCTTACACTCATTCTATATAGGAGGCCCTTACATGAATAAATATCTGAAACGCGCCAATGAACTGATCCCGGAGATGGTGGAGAATCGCCGCCATTTTCATCGTCATCCAGAAGTGAGAGACGAGCTGTTTGAAACCACGAAATATGTCCGTACAAAATTAGAGGAAATGGGATATGATGTGGAGGAAATCTGCCAGTGTGGCCTGGTTGCCATCGCCGGTGGTAAGAAACCTGGAAAATGTATCCTGATCCGCGGCGATATGGATGCCCTTCCAATGCCGGAGGAAACAGGTCTTCCGTTCTCTTCTGAAAATCCAGGCGCCATGCATGCCTGCGGACATGATTTCCATATGGCAATGCTGTTGGGTGCTGCGAAAATTTTAAAAGAACATGAAGATGAGATCGAAGGAACCGTAAAAATCTGCTTCCAGCCAAACGAAGAGACCTTCGGAGGAGCGAAAGCAATGATCGAAGCTGGCGTTCTGGAAAATCCGCATGTTGATGCAGCCTTTGCCATCCATATTGGTCCGATGGCCGATGTGGGAACTTTAGATTATGGAAAAGGCCTGACCATGGGCTCTGCCGACGGTTTTGATATCCTTGTAAAAGGAAAAGGCTGCCACGGTGCCGCTCCACACAAGGGAATTTCTCCGATCAACATCGGCGTCCACATTTATATGGCCCTCCAGGAACTCTTAGCACGCGAGGTTAATCCAGCCGAGCAGTGTACACTTACCGTAGGCTCCATGATTTTCGGCGAAGGTGCCACCAACGTCATTCCAAGCGAAGGCCATCTTTTAGGCACCATGCGCGGCTTTAATGCAGATCTGACAAAAATGCTGGCTCGCCGCGTGGAAGAAATTTCCGTTGGCACTGCAAGAGTATTCGGCGGCGATGCTGAAGTGAAATGGCTCTTCTCTTCTCCGGCCATGTACTGCGACCCGGAGTTTACCGATGATGTGGTACGATATGCTGCTGATGTGGTTGGCGAAGACCGTATGATCCCGAAAAAAGAGCGCGCGACCGGTTCTGAGGATTTCGCTTACTTCGGCGAAAAAGTTCCAAGTCAGATTTTCTGGCTGGGCGGCGGAGTCGATGATAAAGAGGCCCGCATTTCCAACCATAACCCGAAAGTGCAGTTCAGCGAGGATGCGCTTCCGTATGGTGCCGCAGTTTACGCCCAGTGTGCGATTCAGTGGTTGAAGGAAAAGTGCTAAACCCCCTTGAATCCAAAGAAAAAATGCGCTATACTGTCATAAACTGGCTTCATTTTTCCTTCTATAATAAAGGGAATCGAAAAGAAGCCCACAAAAGGAGATATAATCATGCAGCTGACAACAGTAAAAGAGCTCTTCGCAGACCGCGAAAAATATCTGAACACAGAAGTTGAAGTTGGTGGTTGGATCCGCAGCATTCGTGATTCCAAGGCATTTGGATTTATCGTTTTAAATGATGGTACATGTTTTGACACTCTGCAGATCGTTTACCACGATACAATGGACAACTTCGCAGAGGTTTCCAAATTAAATGTAGGCGCAGCCGTTATCGTTAAGGGCACATTAGTTGCTACTCCGCAGGCGAAGCAGCCGTTTGAGATCCAGGCTACAGAAGTAGTTGTTGAGGGTCCGTCCAATGGTGACTATCCGCTTCAGAAAAAGCGCCACACATTCGAGTATTTAAGAACAATCTCTCACTTACGTCCGAGAACAAACACATTCCAGGCAGTATTCCGTGTTCGTTCCCTGGCTGCCTATGCGATCCACAAGTTCTTCCAGGATCAGGGATTCGTATATGTAAACACTCCGCTCATCACAGGCAGTGACTGTGAGGGTGCTGGTGAGATGTTCCAGGTTACAACTATGGATCTCACAAACATCCCGCTGACAGAGGATGGCAAGGTTGATTTCACACAGGATTTCTTCGGAAAACCAACAAACCTTACAGTATCCGGTCAGTTAAACGGTGAGACATATGCTATGGCATTCCGCAACATCTACACATTCGGACCGACATTCCGTGCTGAGAACTCCAACACAACACGTCATGCGGCTGAGTTCTGGATGATCGAGCCGGAGATGGCATTCGCTGACTTAAACGACAATATGGCTATGGCTGAGGCTATGTTAAAATATGTGATCAGCTACGTTCTTGAGAACGCACCGGCTGAGATGAACTTCTTCAACCAGTTCGTTGACAAGGGTCTCTTAGACCGTCTCAACCACGTATTAAATTCCGAATTCGGTCATGTTACTTACACAGAAGCGATCAAGCTTCTCGAAGAACACAACGACGAGTTCGATTACAAAGTATTCTGGGGCTGCGACCTTCAGACTGAGCATGAGCGTTACCTGACAGAGCAGATCTTCAAACGCCCGGTATTCGTAACAGACTACCCGAAGGAGATCAAAGCGTTCTACATGAAGCTCAATGAGGATGGAAAGACTGTTGCAGCTATGGACTGCCTCGTTCCGGGTATCGGTGAGATCATCGGCGGCAGCCAGCGTGAAGACGATTACGACAAGCTCCTTGCTAAGATCCACGAGATGGGTCTCAACGAGGAAGATTACGGCTTCTACCTTGACCTTAGAAAGTACGGTTCCGCACGTCACTCCGGTTTCGGCCTTGGTTTCGAGCGCTGCGTAATGTACTTAACAGGTATGGGCAACATCCGTGACGTAATTCCGTTCCCGCGTACAGTAAACAACTGTGAACTGTAAGTAAATAATTCAGGACGGCGAGAAAATCTGGGATGAAACAGGCGTCAAGCTTGCTTGTAAGACTGTTTTAGCACAGATTTTCACATCGGATGAATATCCGATGCTTCTTGAATATCGCTAGATATTCAAGAAGAGTCCCACTAGCAATAAACATCAAACGACAAGAAACCCGCAGACATCGGTTTCTACAAGGAGCGCCAAAGAAACTGCGGCGCTCCTTTTTGATTTTACATCGGAGGAACTCCCATGAAATTTATCCACACAGCCGACATCCACTGGGGCATGGTGCCCGACAGCGACCGGCCCTGGGGAAAGAAACGGGAACAGGCGATCCGCCTGACCTTCCAGGCAATCGTCGAGGAAGCCAGAGAGATCCGCGCTGATCTCCTTCTGATTTCCGGCGACCTGTTCCATCGTCAGCCACTGGCCAGAGACTTAAAAGAAGTGAATTACTTGTTTTCCACGATTCCTGGCACCCGCGTTGTGATCATCGCAGGTAACCATGACCGTGTACGAAGAAGTTCTGCCCTTTTAAGCTTCAACTGGTGCTCTAACGTGACCTACCTCATGGACGAAGACTTGTCTTCCGTCTATTTTGAGGATCTGAATACAGAAATCTACGGCTTCAGCTACCACACACCGGAGATTTTAGAGGACAAGACTGCCCAGTTCGTGATTCCGAACAACCGCCGTCACAAAATCCTCATGCTCCACGGCGGCGATGCGAAACATCTGCCGTTCGACAAAGCTGCGGTTGCTGCGATGCCGTTCTCTTATATTGCCCTCGGCCATATCCACAAACCGGCGGTCCTTATTGAAAACCGCATGGCTTATCCTGGTTCTCCGGAACCGCTGGATCTGACTGAGACCGGTGCCCACGGTTATTACGTCGGCGAGATCGATGATATTTCCGGCCATGTGACTTCCCTGGAGTTCAAGGCCATCTCCCAGGCGCAGTACGTTCCGCTTGTCGTGAGCGTGACTCCTGCCACCACCAATCTGGAGCTGTCTCAGCTGATCGCCGATGAGATCCGCAAACGCGGCGCCGCGAACATCTACCGATTCCGAATCCGCGGCATGCGCGACCCGGATATCCACTTCGACCTGGATTTCCTGGCCGGCCAGTGGAATATTGTCGAGATTCTCGACGAATCTGAGCCGCAGTATGATTTCCATGCCCTCTTTGCCGAGCATCCAAGTGACATGATCGGCTTCTATATCCACGCGCTCTTAAAAGACGAGATGAGCCCGGTGGAGAAAAAGGCCCTGCATTACGGAATCCATGCGCTCTTAATGACAAAAGACGAAAGGAGCTAAGCCCATGAAATTACTGGAACTGCATATCGATGGCTTCGGTAAGTTTCATGACCGCACCATCTCCTTTGAAGACGGAATCAATATCATTTACGGCAAAAACGAAGCCGGAAAATCCACGCTCCACACCTTCCTTCGCGGCATGTTGTTCGGCATCGAGCGCGGCAGAGGCCGGGCGGCGAAAAACGATACATACAGTAAATTTGAGCCGTGGGAAAACAGCGGAACCTATGAAGGCTGGCTTAGGCTGGAGCGAAACGGGACCATCTACCGCATCGAGCGCCGGTTCCGCAAAGATAATAAATCCTTAAAGATCACCAACGAGACCCGCGGCCGCGAGGAAGAGCCGACAAAAGCGTTCCTCGATGAAGTTCTTGGCGGTCTCAATGAAACGACCTACAACAATACGATCAGTATTGGACAGTTAAAGAGTGCGACGGAAGATGGCATGATCGGAGAATTAAAGAATTACATCGCCAACATGAACACCACCGGCAATATCTCTTTAAACATCACAAAAGCCACTGCATTTCTCCGAAACCAGAAGAGAACATTGGAGGCAGGTCTTGTTCCGGACGCGTCCCGCGAATACACTGCACTTCTGGCAGAAATCCGAAATGTGGAGAGTGAGATTGCGGCGCCACAGTATGAGAACCAGCTGTCCTCCTACCAGACGATGCGCAATCAGGTGAAGAATATTATCGAGGGAACACAGATTGAAAAGACAGCCCTCGATGAGAAGATTCAGAATGCGAAAAGAATTCTCGAAGACAATCAGTTCTCTGACCAGAATTCTGTCAACTCCTACGCCGACCAATGTGAGGATTATTATGAGAATTTCCTCACTGCAAAGGCCGAGAGCAATAAAAAATCCAGAAAATTTTTCCGTCTGCTTGCATATTTGCTTGCCGTTGTCTGTGCAGGTGCTGCGGCTTATCTGGAGCTTACCTACCCGACCCAGTACTTCCCGATCGCGGTGGCATGTGGTGGAGCCGCGGTGATCTGGATGATTCTTGGAATTGTGCTGAATAACCGTCTCAAACGTGAGCGAACCATCATGGAAGAGAACCATGACAAGCTGGCAGAAATTCTTAGGAAGACACTTGGCGACAGTACGATTTCCGATGCCGCCATGGATGCCTTTCAGAAGAAAATGGATGAATTCTCTGAGCTTTGTACCGTTGTGAGCCAGTCGGAGCAGGCAGCAAAGAAGCTGATGGAGGACATCAATTCCCTCCGTGAGAAGCAGAATAACTGCAGCGAAATGATCGAGCAGCAGCAGCGGACCCAGTGGGAGCTGGAGAAGAAGCTGGAACATTTGAATCATTGCAAGACCCGCGCGATCAATTTGAAGCGCATTCTTGCTGAGAACGATAAGATCCGCGAGGAGATCACAGCCATCGAGCTGGCACAGGAGACCATGACCGACCTCTCCTCTTCCATTCGCGATTCCTTTGGCCTCTATCTCAATAAGGAAGCATCCCGCCTTGTGAACGGGATCACCGGCGGTATTTATGACAGTATGAGCATTGATGAGAACCTCAATGTTTTCTTAAACACCAAACGGAAGCTTGTTCCCATTGAGCAGGTCAGCAGCGGTACCATGGATCAGGTCTATCTGGCACTGAGACTGGCGGCGGCGAAACTTCTGCAGGGCGATGGAGACCCATTCCCTCTGATTTTCGACGACAGCTTTACCCAGTATGATGACGAGAGACTTCGTACGGCGTTAAAGTGGATGGCAGAGGCATATGGCGGACAGATGTTGATCTTCACATGCCATAAACGCGAAGGACAGATGCTCAGGGCACATCAGGTTCCGTATAACTATATTGAAATTTAAATTAAAAAGGAGCGTTGCAAAATGCGGCGCTCCTATTTTAATACTGAAAATGACAGGTACAACCACTTCAGCCAGTATTTTACTTATTCTTAATTTCCAACATTTCCATTACTGACACTTTTCTATCGATTTTTGTCCAAAAATATGATAAGCTTGAAGAAGCAAAACATTTCAAACCACTGGAAATGAGGAAGAGACTATGTTGAAAGATTATATGCACAAATTTGTGACCCCGGAAGTTGCTGCAAAAGCAGTACAGTCCGGCGACTGGGTTGATTATGGTTTCGGCGGCGGTTATCCGGAATTGATGGATCAGGCACTTGCTGCAAGAAAAGACGAATTAAAGGATGTAAAGATCCGCGGCGGTCTCGTGATCCGTCCGCGCATCGAAGTCATCGAGTGTGACCCGGAACAGTCCACGTTCAGCTATTACAGCTGGCACATCGGCGATTATGAGCGTAAGATGCAGGCCAAAGGTCTCGTTCAGTTCATGCCGATGATCCTGCGTCAGCTTCCGTATCTTTACCGCGATCACATCCGCGTGGATGTGGCATTCGTACCGGTTTCTGCCCCGGATGCAGACGGTTATTGCGGTCTTGGCATCTCCAACTATGCATGGAGAACAATTTTTGAAAATGCCAGAACAGTTATTTTTGAGATCAACGAGCGCTATCCGAAGCTTCATGGTGTGAACGGCTCTCACCGAGTACATCTCTCCGAAGCTGACTATATCGTAGAAGGCGAGCATGAACCGCTCCCGCTTCGTACATACAAAGATCCGTCCGATATTGATATCGCGATCGCCAAGAATGTTGTGAAAGAAATTCCGGACGGCGCGGTATTATCTCTCGGCGTTGGCGGCGTTCCGTTTACCGTTGCCAAGATGCTGGCAGAGTCTGACTTAAAAGACCTCGGCTGCCATACAGGCACCATCAGCGACGCATTCCTTTACCTCCATAAAGCCGGTAAACTGACCAACGCACGCAAAGAAGTCTGCAATGGCTACTCCACATGGAACCTGGCAATGGGCTCCCAGGAATTATATGACTGGATCGAGAATGAGCCGGAGCTCTTCTATCCGGGCGACGTGGATTTCGTTCATTCTCCGGAACGCATGGGCCAGATGAGCAATTTCGTCGGCATCATGGGCGGCGTTCAGCTTGACTTAATGGGCCAGGAGAATGCAGAATCCGGCGGCAAACGCCAACTCTCCGGTACCGGCGGACAGCTTGATTTCCTCGAGGGTGCATTCCGCTCCAAGGGAGGCAAAGGCTTTATCTGCATGAACTCCGCAAGAACTGCCAAAGACGGTTCCCTGGTATCCAACATCGTACCGTTCATCCCGGGCGGCAGTGTCGTATCCAGCCCGCGCAGCATGAACCACTACGTAGCGACCGAGTATGGCGTAGCAAAACTCTCCGGTTTGTCACTCCGCGAGCGCGCCGAGGCAATGATCTCCGTTGCGCATCCGGCATTCCGCGAGGAACTGGCACAGTATGCGAAAGAGACATTTAAATAACTGAATATAACAGCAAAAAACACCAGGCGTTGAATTTCTTCATCGCCTGGTGTTTCATTATTTCATCCTAATTAAGTTCTCTCAATTAGTGGAGAGCCTCTGCGTAAGCAATATACTCTTCTTTTGTCATCACCGGTGTGAATCCGTCGATGATTGCTTTTGCCTCTGCTGCGCCATCCTTCAGAAGACGATATGCTGTGATCGCCATCATCTTCGCTGGCATGATGTGGAGCTTGTACTCGTCAGTGATTCTGTAATCTTTGCTGTGAAGTGCACCCTCAGCACCGCCGAATGTGAAGTTGAGAACCGGCATAATGTGTGTCAGATCACCTGCATCTGTGGATGCGAAGTTGATCATATCATCGTTGATGTGCTGGATTGTTGTCTCCGGAACCTGCTCTTTTAATACGTCTGCAGCATCAATTAAAGCCTGGTCTGCATATCTCTGGATAACCGGAAGATAACCCTGTGTTGTAACGATCTCGCAGTCAGCGCCGATTGCATGTGCTGCGCCTTCGTATGCACGGTCAACTTTTGCGGATGTCTTGTTGATTGCTTCGAGAGTCTTTGCACGAACCATCAGATCAACATGTACATGATCCGGAATTGTCTGGCACGGGAAACCATCGTCACGGATCTGACCATGAACACGAACAGCATCCTTCTCCTGGAATGTCTCGCGGATCATTGCCATTGCACTGAAACCAAGTGTTGCAGCGTTGAGAGCGTTCACGCCATCGTGCGGAGCTGCTGCTGCATGAGCTGCTTTACCTTTCATATGAACAGATTTGGAAACGAAACCTGTACTTGCAACGTTACCTAAAAGAAGGTCAGCAGTCGTGCCGCCTACCATATGTACGTGGGATGTGATGGAAATATCAACATCGTCAAATTCGCCGCGGCGGATCAGTTCGCTCTTACCACCGTTGAATACGATACCGTCTTTTAATAATTCTTCCTTGATATCTGCGGAAAGGTTTTCCTCAGCCGGAACGCCAAAGAAGATCGCTTTACCGCCAAGTGCTGCTTTTACTTCCGGATCGTTGAGCGCAAGCGCTGCACCCATGATCGCGATCATCTGTGCCTCGTGACCACATGCGTGGGAGATACCAGTTGCTTTTACTGCGTCCGGATGTGCCGGGCAGCCGATACCGTCTAACTCACCGATCAATGCAACGCTCGGGCCCTCGGACTCGTTGATGTTTGCTTTCACGCCTGTGAGAGCAAGACCTTCTTTCGGGTCCATACCATATTTACGAAGGAAATCTGCAGCTGCCTTTGCTGTCTCGTGCTCTGCGAAACCACGCTCTGCATTGTAGTAAATCTTTGTAGCAATTTCTTTTAATTCTTCTGCGTGCTCATCAATAATACTTAAAATTTTCTGTTCTAAATGATCCATAAAAGAATCTCCTTTCCGTCTGTAGACTCGGCCAACGCCGGCCAACTTTGCCCTTTTTCGGGCGTACCCCTGTACGAACTATTATAGACCTTGAAGCTTTGACAGACAAGCAATTTTTCACAGTTTTACGCAAATCATGACCACCGGCTTAGCCGGTGGTTTGCTCTGC
>JAFUMF010000125.1 GCA_017482945.1 Lachnospiraceae bacterium | reverse complement strand
TGCGTTTCAAACCTTATTTCAAAAATAAGGGAGGAATTACTTTTTCAGGAGGAGAACCCCTTCTGCAGAAGGAATTTTTGCTGGAGACACTGAAGCTGTGTAAAATAGAAGGTCTTCACACCTGTGTTGACACTGCCGGCTTTGGAATTGGCGGCTATGATGAGATCCTTCAATACACAGATCTGGTCCTGTTTGATGTGAAGCACTATACTCCTGAGGGCTACAAACTGGTGACCGGTCAGAACATCGATGAGTCTCTTCGCTTTATGGATGCACTGAAAAAAGCAAAGACTCCGCTCTGGATCCGTCATGTTGTCGTTCCTGGTCTGACCGATTCTGAAGAACACCTTCAGGGCCTTGCTGATTACATCCAAACATTAAACAGCGAGTATGACATCAAAAAAGTGGAGCTTCTTCCCTACCATGTTCTTGGCAAGGAAAAGTACCACAGACTGCAAATTCCATACAAATTGGAAGACACCGCTCCGATGGATCCTGCGATCACAAAATCATGGCAGGATAAAATCAACCACATGTTACTGCACACGGACTGAAACATTCAGGACGTGAATTGAAAGGAGAAGAAAAATGGGGATCGATGTAAATTGCAAAGCCTGGGAAGGTTTTACCACAGGCGAATGGAGACATCTTGTAAACGTACGTAACTTCATCCAGAAGAATTACACACCGTATGATGGTGATGAGTCCTTCTTATCCGGTATTTCCGAGAAGACTGCAAAGGTATGGGAAAAAGCTCATGCTCTCATCGTTGAGGAAATCCAGAAGGGAATCATTGACGTAGAAGTAGATAAAGTTTCCGGTATCAATAACTTCGAGCCGGGTTATATCGATAAAGAGAACGAAGTGATCGTAGGTTACCAGACAGATGCTCCGCTTAAGAGAATCGTTAACTTATATGGCGGTATGAGAATGGCTACTTCTGCACTTAAGGAGTATGGCTATCAGTTAAATCCGGACATTGAAAAGCATTTCGCACTTTACAGAAAAACACACAACGAAGGTGTTTTCGATGCTTATCCAGAGCGTACACGTAAAGCACGTAATGCAGGTCTCTTAACAGGTCTTCCGGATGCATATGGCCGCGGCCGTATCGTTGGCGACTACCGTCGTGTACCGCTTTACGGAACAGACTTCCTTATTGAAGAGAAATTAAAAGACCTCGTTGAATTCGACGGTCCGATGACAGAGGAGCGCATCCGCATCCGTGAAGAAGTTCAGATGCAGATCCGTGCTCTGAAGGATATGACAAAGATGGCTGCAACATATGGCTGCGACATCTCCAAACCGGCTGAGAATGCACATGAAGCAGTTCAGAACCTGTACATGGCATACCTTGCAGGTATTAAAGAGAACAACGGTGCTGCTACTTCTCTCGGAAGAACAGCTACATTCCTTGATATTTATATTCAGAGAGACCTTGATAAGGGTATCCTTACAGAAGAAGGCGCTCAGGAACTGATCGACCAGTTCATCATCAAACTTCGTATGGTTCGTCACCTTCGTACACCGGAGTACAACGAGCTGTTCGGTGGTGACCCGACATGGGTAACTGAGGCTATCGGTGGTATGGGCAGAGACGGTCGTACATTAGTTACAAAGAACTGCTTCCGTTACCTCCACACACTTACAAACCTTGGCACAGCTCCGGAACCGAACCTGACAGTATTATGGGCTCAGAACCTTCCGGAGAACTGGAAGAAGTACTGCTCTAAGATGAGTATCGAGACAGACTCCATCCAGTACGAGAACGATGATATCATGCGCCCGCTTTACGGTGATGACTACTGTATCGCATGCTGCGTATCCGCTATGGGCGTTGGTAAGCAGATGCAGTTCTTCGGCGCACGTGCAAACCTTGCTAAATCTCTTCTTTACGCAATCAACGGCGGTATCGATGAAGTGAAGGGAATCAAGGTTGTTCCGGGCATCGTTCATGATACAGATGAAGTTCTTAACTATGATACAGTTCTTAAGAACTATAAGAAAGTACTCTCCTATGTTGCTGAGCTGTATGTTGACACAATCAACATCATCCACTACATGCATGATAAATATGCGTACGAGTCCAGCCAGATGGCTCTCCATGATACAAGAGTAGACAGACTTGCTGCTTTCGGTATTGCTGGTCTTTCCATCGCTGCTGACTCTTTATCCGCGATCAAGTTCGCGAAAGTAAAACCGGTTCGTAATGAAGACGGTATCGCTGTTGACTTCGAAGTAGAAGGCGACTTCCCGAAATACGGCAACGACATCACAAAAGTTGATGACCTTGCAATGGAAATCGCTACATACTTCTCCAACGAGCTTAAGAAACATCCGCTCTACCGTGGTGCGATCCATACTCTTTCCGCACTTACGATCACAAGTAACGTCATGTACGGTAAGAAGACAGGATCCACACCGGATGGACGTAAAGCAGGTGAGCCGTTCGCTCCGGGCGCTAACCCGATGCACGGCAGAGACGAGAGCGGTGCTCTTGCATCCTTAAACTCCGTAGCTAAGATTCCGTACCAGGCAGTTTGCCAGGATGGTGTTTCCAACACATTCTCCATCGTTCCGAATGCTCTTGGTAAAGAGGACGGCGAGCGTGTTGACAACCTCGTTAATATCTTAGACGGTTACTTTGCTCAGGGTGCTCATCACCTCAACGTAAACGTTATGAACCGTGAAGTTCTTATGGACGCTATGGAGCATCCGGAGAACTATCCGACACTTACAATCCGTGTTTCCGGTTACGCAGTAAACTTCAACCGTCTGACACGTGAACAGCAGCTCGAGGTAATTAAGCGTACATTCCACGAGTCTATGTAATTTGTTTTCATTTTTCTTGCCAATATAAATGAAAGAAGAAAGGCCACCTGCCGTCGTGATCTGCGGCTGGTGGCCCTTTTTTCGCTAAATTTTTAATTGTTTGATGCACGAAGATTCTTCGCATGGATCGCATATAAAATCACACCCACAAAAACCATTCCGCCAACGATGTTTCCAAGTGTCACAGGAATCTGGTTCACTGTAAAGAAATTCACCCAGTTAAGTTCTGCCAGCTGTTCTGCGGTATATCCATACTCAGTCATTGCTCTCTCTACATATTTCTCATTACTCGCTGCAAAAATACCTGCCGGAATATAATACATATTTGCAACACAATGCTCATATCCACTTACAACGAAGGCCATGATCGGGAAAAAGCATGCGAGAAGTTTTCCTGCTACATCCTTCGCCGCGCCTGCCATCAGTACAGCGATACACACAAAGATGTTACATAAAATGCCTGATACGAAGGCTGTTCCAAAGTCCATGGTAACCTTACCCATGGCGATTTTAATGGTAAATGCACCGAGAAGGCCATTTGTATAGTTTAACTGACCGCTCAGATAAACCAGCAAAGCAAACACTACGGAACCAATAAAATTGGCGCCATATACGATCACAAGTACCCTTACAACATCCATCACGCTATATTTTTTATGGATGCATCCCATGACCATCAGACAATCGCCGGTAAACAGCTCTCCGCCGACCAGAACGATCATCATCAGTCCGATCGGAAAGATACAGCCTCCGACCAGTCTCTGCAGACCCACGTTGCTCATTGCATGCATCGCCACACTGCTGGCCGACGCTCCACATGCGATGAACATGCCTGCAAAAATTCCAAGAAGAATCAGTTTTCCAATCGGTGTGGTGGCTTTTCCTACCCCCGCCTGGATCATATTTTCAGTTATCTGCTGCGGTGAATTTAAATTTGATTGATTCATAATTTTTATCCTTCTACGTAACAATATTTTCTATTATTATACTTTATAAAAAGCCGAGAATCAATGAAATGTAAGCAATTCTTCAACTGTTTTTCTCTTAGGAGCTTTTGGTTCTTCATCCGGATATCCGATCGGGACCAAGGCAACGACCACCTCATTTTCCGGAATATGTAAAAGCTCTGCAACCTTTTCCGCGTCAAAAATACCCATCACGACTGTACCAACACC
>JAFUMF010000124.1 GCA_017482945.1 Lachnospiraceae bacterium | reverse complement strand
TGATTCAGGAGATCCGCTGGATCATTTTCCCCGACAGTTCAAGGATAACGGCCGAAAGCCTTTCAGACAGAGAATACGAAGAAGGCGATCAGATAGATCCTTTGGTGGATTTTGATGCGCTTTGGGGCCACAGAAGAAATCCGGTAGGTTATGGCGAGGAGCTTGAGAAGTTCGATGAGAAATTGGGACAGCTTCTCTTGGAACTCAGAAAGGATGATCTTTTGATCATCACAGCGGATCATGGAAACGACCCGACTTATACAGGAACGGATCATACAAGAGAAAAAGTACCGTTCCTCGCATATTCCAGAACCATGGAAGGCAGCGGACTTTTAGAGGAAGTAGATAGTTTCGGAACGGTCGGAGCCACTGTTTTGGAAAACTTTGGACTTTCGATGGAAGATCATATGATCGGTGAGTCTGTGCTTTCTAAATTGAAATAAGAATTTTTGAGGGACATTTCTTCGGAGATGTCCTTCTTGCATTCAGAGAATAGAAAGAGAGTGTGTGGAATTTGGGCAACTTTGATTGCCGGGGAAGAGCTTTCACGCATTAGCGTGACAAGGTCTTTCCTGACAATCAAAAAAGCTCTTGATTTCTCAAGAGCTTAAGTAGCGGAAGGGAGATTTGAACTCTCGACACCACGGGTATGAACCGTGTGCTCTAGCCAACTGAGCTATTCCGCCATATTTAGTTTCCCCGAAGGGTAGTAGCGGAAGGGAGATTCGAACTCTCGACACTACGGGTATGAACCGTATGCTCTAGCCAACTGAGCTATTCCGCCATATGAATGGGGCCTACAGGGCTCGAACCTGTGACCCTCTGCTTGTAAGGCAGATGCTCTCCCAGCTGAGCTAAGACCCCATTTCGTCTTCCGTGATTACTCACTTGCGACTCTGGTAGTATAATCGATGGGGCGAAAAATGTCAACAGTTTTTTTATAAAAATTTTTTTCTTTTTTTCTACAATATGTGGTATACTATTTGCATGTGATTACCAGTAGATGTTACGGGGGGTTCCATGTATCAGTTTATCGTAAATCCCAGTGCCGGAGCAGGACGTGGCTATCGGGTCTGGAAAAAGCTGGAAAGACAACTGGAAAATGATAGTCAGGAGTATCGCGTTTTCTTTACAGAGCGTCAGGGCGATGCGGCAGAAATTGCCAAGGTTTTGACCCAGGATAAGGATGAGGCGAAAATTCTTGTTGTCGTCGGAGGAGAAGGGACGTATAATGAAGTCCTGAACGGAGTTTCTTTTAAGGGCATGGTGACATTAGGTTATGTGCCTGTAGGATTCCGCAATGCGCTCTCGAAAGGATTCCAGTCCAATATTAAGGTGAATGGGCAGATCAAGCGGGTGCTGCACCCGAAATATTATAAGCTGATGAACTATGGTGTGCTGACCAGCGGCGGAGACGAGATTTTTAACCGCAGGTTCGGTGGCCGTTGCGGCATTGGTCTGGACGCTGCGATCTGCCACAATCTGCTGTGCTGCTCGACGAGATATCAGGTGAGCCGGCTCAAAATGAACCGGGCACTGAATTTTGTCATCGGACTGAAGCAGCTGTTTTTAGCAAAGCCTGTGAAAGGTTACATCGTGTTTGACGGTGTAAAGCGGGTCGAGTTTCATCATATTTATTTTATCACGTTCCATGTCTGCGAGGATGATAAGAAGAAAAAGAAGAATTCTTCGGAGCATGGAGAAAATGATGGCGGTAAGATGAGAGTGTTTGTGGCAAACAGCTCGAGAAAAAGCAAAATGGTGCCGATCCTGATGGATGTGATCATGGGTGTCAGGAAGAAAGAGCGGGGCGTTCGGATTTTTGAATGTTCGGAAGCTTCTGTGCATCTTAGCAGACCGCTTGCGGTCCATGTGGATGGTGAGAGCTGTATGTGCCAGCAGGATATGGAGATCCGGTGTATTCCGAAGCGGATTCGGATGATCGGGTCATAAGATATAGATTGAATGGAGGATTCTATGAGAATCGGACAGGGTTATGATGTGCACCGGTTGGTGGAAGGACGGAAGTTGATCCTTGGCGGAGTGGAGATTCCTTATGAGAAGGGACTTTTGGGTCATTCGGATGCGGATGTGATCGTGCATGCGATTATGGATGCGCTCCTTGGTGCTGCGGCGCTTGGTGATATCGGGGAGCATTTTCCGGATACGGATCCGCGGTACGAGGGCATTTCCAGTATTGAGCTTTTGAAGTGTGTTGGGGAGCTTTTGGCGGAGAATGGGTTTATGATTGAGAATATTGATTCTACGATCATTGCTCAGAAACCGAAATTGCTTTCCTATAGACCTCAGATGATGGAGAATATTGCAAAGGCTCTGGGGATCGAGAGGAATCAGGTTTGCGTGAAGGCTACTACGGAGGAAGGTATGGGATTCACGGGAACCGGCGATGGAATTTCGGCCCAGGCGATCTGTCTGCTTTCTACGGTGGCGGATTTTAATATTGATGACAGGATGGAGATGAGTGGCGGCTGTGGTGGCTGCCCAGGTTGTAGACGTGGGTAACGGTATCCACTCCGGCTGTGTCTCAGATTGATTTGTAGTGATCAGAAGATCAATGAATTTATTATATAAAGGAGCTTTGTATGAAGATTTATAATACTCTTACAAGAAAAAAAGAAGATTTTGTACCGGCTGTGCCGGGGAAGGTTAGTATGTATACTTGTGGACCGACTGTGTACCATTTTGCACATATTGGTAACCTGAGAAGTTATATTATGGAAGATGTTCTGGAGAAGGTTCTGCGTTATTCTGGTTATGACGTGAAGCGTGTTATGAATATTACGGACGTTGGCCATCTTTCTTCCGACGCTGATACTGGTGAAGATAAGATGTTAAAGGGCGCAAAGCGAGAGAATAAGACGGTTATGGAAATCGCTCAGTTCTATACAGATGCGTTCTTTTCTGACTGCGCGAAGCTGAATATTAAGACTCCGGATGTGGTGGAGCCGGCAACGAACTGTATTGACAGCTTTATCGAAATGATCCGTGTTCTTTTAGAGAAAGGCTATGCATATCAGGCGGGAGAGAATATTTATTTCGATACTTCTAAATTAAGCGAATACTATGTGTTCGGTAATCACAGCGAAGAAGACCTGATGGTCGGTGTTCGTGATGATGTGACTGAGGATACAAATAAGAAGAATAAGAACGATTTCGTGCTTTGGTTTACAAAATCGAAATTTGAGGATCAGGCTTTAAAATGGGATAGCCCGTGGGGCGTTGGTTACCCGGGATGGCACATTGAGTGCTCCTGCATCAGCATGAAGCATTTAGGCGAGTACATTGATATTCACTGCGGCGGTATCGACAATATGTTCCCGCACCACACAAATGAAATTGCTCAGAGTGAGGCTTATCTCGGCCATAAATGGTGCAATTACTGGTTCCATGTTCATCATTTGAATGATCAGTCCGGTAAGATGAGTAAATCCAAGGGCGAGTTCCTGACTGTATCTTTACTGGAGTCCAAGGGCTACAGTCCACTGGCATACAGACTGTTCTGTCTCCAGTCCCATTACAGAAGTCCGCTTGTATTCTCTTATGAGGCCCTCGATCAGGCGGAAGGTACTTATAAGAAGCTGAAAAAACGTATTGCAAATCTGGAAAAAGACGGTGTTGTTGATACAAATGCCGTGGCTGAATACAAAGAAAAATTTGTGGAAGCAGTTGGTAACGATGTGAATACTTCCATGGGTGTGACTCTGATCTATGATGTATTAAAGAGTGAT
>JAFUMF010000123.1 GCA_017482945.1 Lachnospiraceae bacterium | reverse complement strand
CAGAGGAATACCGGGATGCGGCGGATGAGCTGAGAGATCTGATCACCGGAGAGGATGATGCGTTGTTAACGGATGCGATGTATGCGGCTCAGGCGAACCAGTTGGATCAGCTTGCAGATAATAATGTCATGGATCTGAAGGTCTATCGTTTGGTTTATGACCAGACGGAAAAGACTCTGGCTATGGCAGCGCAGACGCAGCTTGCATCATATCATCAGCTGTTAATGAATCTTGAAACTTTACAGAAGAACCGTATTCTTTTAGAGAAAGTGAGTGAGATAACGGAAGCTCAATATGGTGTCGGAATGGCCTCATATCTGGATGTGATATCAGCTAAGAAGAGTGTTCTGACCATAGATGCAACAATCCAGGAATTGGAAACTTCCATTAAAAATTTGAAACAGAACCTTTGTGTGATGTTGGGGTGGAAGTATGATGCAAAACCTGAGATCATGGAGATTCCAGCGCCGGACATGGATCGGATCACAGAGATGAACCCGACAGAGGATGTAAAAACAGCGTTGGAAAACAATTATACGCTTAGGATGAACAAACAAAAACTTGAAAACGCAGAAGGACTTTATACAAAACAGAGTCTCGAAAATACGATTAGAGATAACGAGCAGAAAATCAGCACTGCCTTGGAAACGGATTACCGTGCAGTTCTTCAGGCGCAGACAGCTCTCGAAGAGGCAGAATCTCAGCTGGAAACAGAGCAGACAAAACTGAATGTGGCGGCGGAGATGTATAAGGTGGGAACTGCAAGCTCACTTGCATATATGCAGCAGGAAGCGGCGACATTTGCACAGGAACAGGCTGTAAAGCAGGCAGAGATACAGTTCTTTATGGCAATGGAGACCTATGACTGGGATGTACGGGGGATGGCTTCGGCCCAGTAGGAAGGAGAGGCATGACCGGAAAGAAACATGTAAAAAAGAAATCCGTGATTTTGACAGTGGCATTACTGATCCTGACAATGCTTTTTTCGACAATTCTGCCTGTGTTTTCCAGTTCTTCCTATGCGGCAGTACTCTCAGGCCCCGGAACAGATCCAACAGCTTTGCCGGATGGGTACGACCAGGAACGTTGGGACAGACTCTGGGATTCAGAGCTGGGATACGAGGAACTTCCGTATCTGATCAAAGAATTTAATCCCACGATAGTATCTGCGGATCAGGCGTTCTTAAATTCTATGGGTGACGTGGAAATGGAAGCCTTGGCTGCATATAAAATGGAAGATAATTTCAAAGATGATATGGAGATGCTGGAGGAAAGCGGAGCACTGGAGACCATGGAAGGGCAGATTATGTATGCGACGCTGAAAGCATATGCAAACGTTATGGGAAGTACGGGTGATACGATCAGCTATGCCGTAAAGCAGGCAAAACGCCCGAATTCATCGGCATACCGCCAGATTGAGCATGCGGTGGATATGTTGACAAACGGTGCAAAACAAGTAATGATCGGCTATGAGATGGCTTCCTCCCAGAAAGAAACCCTGGAAGAAATGAGGGCAATGTATCAGGCTTTATACGAGGTTTCGTTGGCGCAGAAAGGGCTGGGGATGGCGACAACTGCAGATGTTTGCCAGGCAAAGGCCAACCTGATCGCGGCAGAAAAGAGTTTGATGAGTCTTAATAATACAATAGAAAGTCTGGAAACAACACTTTTACAGATGACCGGATGGTCAACAAATGAGAAGAACCGGCCGGAGATCCTTCCGATTCCAGAGGTGGATACGGCAGTACTTGAAGAGTACAATCTAGAGTCGGATGTGATAAAAGCAATTGGAAACAACCAGACGTTGATCGAAAAAAGGCGGACCAGTTCTGATCATTCGACGACAGGAATTAACGCAAAGCTCAGAGAAATAGAGCAGGATGAGCAGTTGATCACGATTCAGCTGGAAGGGCTTTATGAGGCTATGTTCCAGAAAAAAGGGTTGTATGAGGCTGCGTGTCTGGAGTTTGAGCGCGTAGAAATGGCAATGGCCGCTGCCGAAATCCAGTATCAGAATGGTGGGATCAGCCAGATCGGATACATGGGACAAAAACTTGCCTGGTTACAGGCAGACGGCGCAAGAAAAAGCGCCAATTTGGAACTGCTGCAGGCTCTGGAGGCCTATTGTTATGCAGTAGATGGTTATTTAGCGTATTAGTCTTTCTTAGAATTGTTCCTTATATACCCCGAAAGGGGGACTGCCGCACCGGATTTTGCCGGTGCGGCAGTTTTATAGTGAGGAAAAATTTAATTACCATGTCACTATTTCTTCTAACAGCGCCTGCTGTTCTTTTTTTGATTTTTTTAAATAAATTCTGGTCGTTTCGATGCTTTCATGTCCCATCAAATCGGCAAGCAGGGCAATGTCACTGCAGCGTTCCAGAAAATTAATGGCAAATCGATGGCGAAACGAATGAGGGTAGGCCGTGTTGGGATTGATCCCGTAACGCTCCGCAAAAAATCTCAGTCGTGACTGGATACCACGGACTGAGATCAAGTTGCCATTTGCAGTTATAAAGAGAAATCCGCTGGTCCGATGAAGCCTTTTGCACCAATCCATAGCTTCATTACAGAGTGTGTCTGTGATATAAAGCCGTCGCATTTTACCGCCTTTGGAGTAGAGGTCCAGATAGCCGCATGCCAAATGCTCAACTTTAATCTGTGTCAGTTCGCTGACGCGGGCACCGGTAGTGACCAGAAAGCGGACAATGAAATACCAGAATTCATATCCCTCTTCCTTAAGCCGTGTTTCCAGAAGTCTGCAGTCTTCATTGGATATAATAGAATCCTGAAAGGATTCATGTGGAACTTTTATGGAGTTTAGACGATACCCCTTCGCAAGAGGATATTCATCGTCATGGGCAGATTCCAGAAAGCGAAGGTAGGAGTTCATACCGCAAACACGCTGATTAATGGTCGCTGGGCGGTAATTTTTAATCAAAAAACTGCGATACGATTTCAGGTTTTCAATGGTAAGATCCTGGTAACGCGAGTGGAAATAACGAACTCCGCATAAGTAGGCTGCAATTGTATGATCCGATTGATTCCTTTTTCTTAAATAATGTTCAAATTCATCGAGTTTTGTTTCTTCGCATGGTTCTTTTACTCTCATATCATTTACCAATCCACCACTTGATTAAACATCTGCTTTTGCTCTGTGGCGCTCCTTTGCAGATAAATCCGCGTTGTTTCAATGCTTTCATGTCCCAAAATATCGGAGAGCATAGCGATATCATCGCAGTTCTCAATAAAATTTCTGGCAAACAGATGCCGAAAAGCGTGAGGATAGACCACGGATGGGTTCAGTCCATAGCGATAGGCAAATTGTTTGAGTTGTTCCCTGAGTCCTACGTCGGAAATGCAAGTACCAAAACGGTTTAGAAATACATACCCAGTATTTCGACCAATATTCATCAGCCACCGAAGACAGGAATCACTGACCTCGTGGGTGAAAAAGACCCGGCGGATACGATTTCCTTTTGAGTATAGGTCGATATATCCATTTTGAATGTCTTCGACGGTTGTCTGGAGTAGTTCACTGATTCGCATACCAGTCGTTGCCATAAGGCGCACAGCGAAATAGTAAAGATTCTGCCCATCGCGTTGAAGACAATTTTTTAAATATTCGTAGTCAGCCTGGCTGATGACATTTTCAATAAAAAATTTGTGCTGGATTCGCACCATTTTAATTTTTGAATCGGGTTGTTTCAGATATTCCATATAGGAGTTTACAGCCCGAATTCGAAGATTGACAGTTTGTGGTTTGTAGTGTTCCAACAGATAACATTTATAAAGCATGAGATTTGCGTGGCTTGGTTCCTCGTAAAGCTCATGGAATTGTCGAACTGCGTAAAGATAAGCCCGAATCGTATTGGCGGACATATTTCGGTGTTCGAGATAAAGTTGAAAGTCGGATAGGATTGAATCGAGCGAGACGTCTTCCGACTGTGTGTTTTTTATGATCGACATGGCATTACTCCTCTTTTCTCACATTAGTTTACTGCAAGAAAGTGAAATCCCGATAAACAAAGGAAGAAATTTTACATAAAAAACAATAAAAAGAAAAAATTTCCAACGTAGAAATTACCAGGTGACGATCTCATCCAAAAGAAGCTGCTGTTCTTTGCTGGAACGTGTCAGGTAAATTCTGGTCGTTTCGATGCTCTCGTGCCCTAAAAGATCTGCCAATAATGCAATGTCGCCGCACCGATGTAGGAAATTTTTAGCGAATCGGTGACGGAACGAGTGTGGATACACGGTATCAGGATTCAGCCCATATTGATACGCAAAATGTTTCAGCTGATATTGAATTCCTCTTGCAGTCACCGGTCGTCCGTTCCTTGAGCTAAAGAGGAAACCGGAGGTACGTTTTCTGTTCTTGCACCACACCAGCGCTTCCTCGCATAGCGAGTCTGTAATGTAAATTCGCCGTATTTTTCCACCCTTCGAATACAGATCCAGATAACCACATGTCAGGTGTTCCACCTTGATTTGCGTCAGTTCGCTGACTCTCACCCCGGTCGTCACAAGAAAGCGGACAACAAAATACCAGAAATCATGGCCGTCCCGTTTTAATCTGCGCTGAAGCTTTCGGCAGTCTGCATTGGAGATCACCAAATCCTGAAAAGAATTTCTCGGCAGTTTTACTGTGTTCAGACGATAATGGTTGATATCCGGGAAAACTTCCGGATACCGCTCATCTAAAAAAAGCAGAAAATGATTCAAAGAGTGGATTCGTTGGTTGGCAGAAGCAGGAAGATACTCTTTAATTAACAATTCTCGGAATGCACGCAGATTCTCCAGGGTCGGTTCCTCATAAGATTCAAAAAAGAGACGAGGCCCATAAGCATACGAAGAAATCGTATTTTGCGCCAGATTTTTTCGTTTTAAATAGTGAATAAATTCTTCAATGAGTTGTTCTGTATTCAAGTCTTGTTTTTTCATAAATATCACCACCTACCACAATCACCAATTGACCACACGATTAAAAATCTGCTGTTGCTCAGTGCTGCTTCTATGAAGATAGATGCGAGTTGTTTCGATGCTCTCATGTCCAAGAATATCTGAAAGCATGGCAATGTCGCTGCAGCGTTCTATGAAATTTTTTGCAAACAGATGTCGAAAAGAATGAGGATGAAGAACAGATGGATTAAGATTGTAGATTGTTGCGAAGTGATTCAATTGTATGCGAATGCCATTGGCGGTAATTCGTTGTCCGAAGCGGTTTAAAAACACATCCCCTGTGGTTCTTCCGGACTCTCTGAGCCATTTCAGACATGGATACCGGATACTCTTTGGAATGTAAACACGCCTCATGCGGTTGCCCTTCGAATGGAGATCGATATAACCAAGCCAGATGTTTTCTGCCTGCAGCTGTACCAGTTCGCTGATGCGAAGTCCGGTTCCGGCCATAAGACGGATCGCAAAATAGTAATTAAGCTTGCCATCGCGGAGCAGACAGTTTTTCAAATATTCGTAATCTGCCAGACTGATCACATTTTCCAAAAAAGAACGATTTCTGTGCTTGACCATAGGAACTTTTGAGTATGGAAGATCGAGAAATTCCACAAGGCAATTCATTGCGCGGATTCTGAGATTTACTGTCTGAGGCTTGTAATGGTCAATCAGATAGCATTTGTATAGAATCAGATTTTCCAGGTTCATTGCCGGATATAGTTCGAAGAATTGTCTGACTGCGAACAAATACGCCCGGATCGTATTGGGTGATTTGTTATGAAATTCCAAATATACCTGAAATTCTTCCAGGCATGTCTTTAACCGTTCCTCGGTCGAAGCCGAGGTAAATCTTTGTTTTGCCATCGCTTTTTCCCCTTTTTGACTTGAGTATAACTCAAAGTTATCGAAGAAAAGTATATAAATTTTTTAAGAAATAAGCAAGAAAAAATTAAGCAAAAAAACACAAAATAGACACAAATTTGTCCAAAAAGACGCGCAACTTGTGATAATTTCTCTTATTCGAAGTATAATTACCCCGTAATGCAATTAGGAATTTCAAAGAAAATTTCAAAAAGTTTAAAAAGGAGAGTGCATTTATTATGAGAAAACAGACTAAAATTGCAGCTGTTGTTTCTGCAGCAGCTCTGTTAGCAATCGGCGCTTCCTTCACATCCATGGCTGCAGCTAAGACAGGTACATGGAAGAACGAAGATGGCACATGGTATTGCTACGACAAGAATGGCGATGTATATGAGAACGAGTTCTGCTTAGACGGCAGCAAAGAGTTCTATGTTGGTGATGACGGTGCAGTAGTTTACAGCTCCTGGGTTGAGCATGATGGATACATGTACTACATCCAGAGCGACGGTTCCAAAGCTGCTGGCGTTTGGAAATGGTTAACACCGTACGAGGACGAGGATGCTGATGAGGCATGGTACTGGTTCACAGCTTCTGGTAAGAGACTTGATTCTGACTACGTAACATACCAGGGTGCTAGATACTACTTTGACTCTGAAGGTAAGAACCTTACAGGTTGGGTAGACAAAGACAACTACACAGAGGCTGATGAGGCTACACCGATTGAAGATCTCGTTTACTGTGGCGAAGATGGTGCTCGCGTAGTTAGTGACTGGGTGAAAGTATATCAGCCGGGCGTTAATGAGGAAGAAGATGATCTTGATGATTACAGCCAGGCTTGGTATTATCTTAAATCTTTAGGTACACCGACAACTGGTAAGGCTTCCAACATCGACGGCGAGACATACTTCTTCACAACAGCAGGTAAGATGTTAACAGGTTGGATCGGTTACGATGAGTCCGCAGGCACATATGCATCTGTAGATGGTGAGAATGCTCCGGCTCTTTCTACACAGTCCAGAGATTACGATGCATTCTACTTTGCTTGTACAGTAGATGGCCATGCAAAGAAGAACAAATGGATCAAAGAGTGGGATACAGAGAACTGGTATGATGCTGATCCGGATGTGTCCAAGAAATGGTTCTGGATTGAAAAAGATGGTAAGGTATTCCTTCCGGATGTAAATACAGCAACAGCATCCAATGCAGTTGATTTCGAAGATGGTTCTTTAGGCGTTGCAGCACAGGCAGCGGCTACACCGTCCAACGTAGAATTCAAGACAATCAACAACGAGATCTATGCGTTTGACATTGATGGCGAAATGATTTCTGGTCTCCAGATGATCAATGGTGATGTATACTACTTCGGTGGTTCCAACGATGGTGCTAGAAAGACTGGTGCTCAGACAATCGCTGATGATAGTGGTGAGTCTTACAAGTTCTACTTCGGTACAGAAGATGACAACGGTTACAAGAAGGGCGTTGGCATCACAGGTGCTAAGAATGGCAAACTTTATGAAGATGGTCTCCTTGTAACAGCTACAGATTATAAGTATGAGGTAGTAACAGTTGATACAGACCTTGGTACAGGTAAATTTATCGTTAACAAGAGCGGTTCCATCCAGACATCCAAGAAAGTTTACGAGGATGATGGTTACTTTGTAATTTGTGCTGATGATGCTACAGGTCATAACCCGGATGTTAAGTTCAACACAACAACTGGTGTTCTTAAGGGTTCTGTAACAGGTCTTGCTTGCACAAAGACTGCAATTGATCACGAATAATCAGGTAGAATCGTAATTTGGGATTATAAAATCCAGAAATTCTAATTGCAAACAGTAGGACGGGGAGCGATCCCCGTCCTTTTCTATGATATGGGCCTGCAACTGCAGACTTATTATTATATTCATATTTCTAAACAAAACTCACCATGTCACAATCTCATCCAACAATTCCTGCTGCTCCTTACTGGATTTAGTAAGATAAATCCTGGTAGTTTCGATGCTCTTGTGGCCTAAAATATCGGCAAGAAGCGCAATGTCGCCGAAGCCCGCAAGGAAATTTTTGGCAAAGCGGTGTCGGAACGAATGTGGATATACGGTATCCGGGTCGATTCCGTAGCGTACTGCGAAATGTTTTAATTGCAGCTGAAACCCGCGGACGGTCACTGCCTTGCCGGACTCAGTAACAAACAGAAAACCGGAACGGAGGTTTCGTTTCTTGCACCATGCAAGTGCTTCCTCGCAGAGAGTGTCTGTAATATAGATTCTTCGAACCTTGCCTCCTTTGGAGTAAAGGTCCAGATATCCGCAGGTGAGATGCTCGATTTTGATCTGGACCAGTTCGCTGACGCGTGCACCGGTGGTCACGAGAAAACGGACCACAAAATACCAGAAATCCTGGCCTTCTTCTCGGAGCTTTGTCTGCAGGAGCTGACAGTCTTCGTTGGTGATGATGGTATCATGAAAAGAGCCGCGTGGAGTTTTGATGGAGCGCAGGCGGTAGGTGTTTAGTTCTGGATATTCGCCCATGTGACATGTTTCTAAAAATTTCAGGTAGACATTCAGAGCATGAACACGCTGGTTGATGGTTGCCGGGCTATAGTTGGAAATCATAAAGCTTCGATATGCTTTTAGATTTGCGATAGAAATTTCCTGATAGAGGGAATAAAAGTGCCGGAGGCAGGTTTCATATGCGTTGATCGTGTTGACAGACTGATTCTTCTTTTTTAAGTAGAGCTGAAATTCGGAGATGATATCCGGGGATTGTGATTCTTGTGTTTTTCTCATATGTATTACCAATTGACGACTTGATTGAATATCTGCTGTTGTTCGGAGCGGCTGCGGTGGAGGTAGATTCGCGTGGTCTCGATACTCTCGTGGCCGAGGATGTCGGACAGCATGGCGATGTCGTCGCAGCGTTCGATGAATTTCTTTGCGAACAGGTGGCGGAAGGCGTGGGGGTAGACAACGGCTGGATCTAGGTTGTAGCGGAGAGCAAACTTCTTTAGCTGATCGCGGATCCCGGTCGTGGTGATCGGGCGACCAAACCGATTCAGGAATAGATGGCCGGAGGATCTCCCGATATTTTTCAGCCATAAAAGGCATGGTTCACGTACCGCATTTGGAATGAAAATTCTCCTGACCCGATTGCCCTTGGAAAGTAAATCAATGTAGGCATTCTGCACATCTTCCACAGTCACCTGCACCAGTTCACTGATTCGCATACCGGTATCGGCCATAAACCGGACTGCAAAATAGTACTGGATGTAACCGTCGCGGAGTAAGCAGCTTTTCAAATATTCATAATCGGCCTGACTGATGACATTTTCGAGAAATGATTTATGCTGCATGCGCACCATCAAAATTTTCTGGGTTGGCTGCTTTAAATATTCCATGTAACAGTTTATGGCACGGATCCTTAAGTTTACGGTCTGGGGTTTATAGTGATCGATGAGATAACACTTATAGAGCATCATGTAATCGTGGGTGGCCTCCGGGTACAACTCCAGAAATTGCCGAACAGCATAAAGATATGCGCGGATGGTGTTGGAAGACATGTTGCGAAGTTCCAGATAGGATTGGAATTTCTCCAGCTGGCACTCAGCCGCCGGCTGCTGATCATCTGTTATACAAAGAGGGTCATTGGTCATAGATGTACGTCCTTTCTGATAAAAGCTTTTCATTATGTTAACCGCCAAGTGTGAAAAGGGTGTGAATAAACATCGAAAAATTATGGAAAAAACTGTGAAAAATCTTAAATAATTGTAGGAATTTTGAAAGTTTTTCGATAGAATAGAGTAAGAAAAAGCAGATTTGGGGGATTTTTGTATGCAGTTGATGTTATTGGCGTTGGTTTTTCTTGTTATCATTGTCCTATTGGCCAAACGGCGACCACTATATCAGGCCATTTTCGGAGGTCTGGTGATGACTGTGGTGCTGTTTCGGATGAGCCCGATGGACGTTATGCAGCAGGTTCTCAAGGTGTTCACAAGCTGGACATCCATGTCCGTCCTGTTTTCTTTGTATTTTATAACATTTTTACAGCGCATGTTGGAGGCGCGTAAGCAGATCAAGCTGGCGCAGCAGGACCTGAACGGTCTGTTCCATAACCGTCGTGTCAACGCGGCGGTGGCGCCGATGTTCATCGGCCTGTTGCCGTCGGCTGCGGCGATGATTCTCTGCGGAGATATTGTAAAAGATGCGTCCGACGGTTATCTGGAGCGCAAGGAGCAGGCCTATGTCACCAGCTGGTTCCGCCATATGCCGGAGAGTTTCCTTCCGACGTATTCGGGCGTGCTTTTGATGCTGACATTATCAGGCGTTCCGCTCCCGCAGTTCATGCTGGGTATGCTGGTGCCGATGGCGGTGCTTGGTCTTTTGGGCTACTGGCCGTATCTTCACAGACTTCCGAAGGACCCTGGCACACCCAAGAGCGAAAACCGGACACAGGATGCCATCAATCTGGCGAAGCATTTATGGTCCATTCCGTTTGCATTGTTCCTGATTCTGGTCTGTGGGATCCAGGTGGTTCCGGCGGTGGTGATTACAATCGTGATCGCGGCGGTTGTATACAAGTTTGGAGTGAAAGAATTGGGGACCATGGCGGTCAGCGCTTTTGAGAAAAAGCAGCTTCTTAATTCATTTTTGGTTCTTGTGTTAAAAGAATTCGTTGCATTTACCGGCATTTTGGAGACACTTCCGGGCCTTTTAGAGACACTTCCGATCCCGGCGTTTCTGGTATTCGCCCTCCTGTTCTTTGTGGGAACTATGGTCAGCGGAACCAGTGGCATTATTGCCCTCGGAACACCGCTTGCATTCGCGGCGATTGAGGGAGGCATGCCTCTCATGGTGCTTTTGATGTGCATGACTCACGCGGCGAGCCAGATTTCGCCGATCCATGTCTGCCTGACCATTGCAGCGGATTATTATCATATTTCACTCGGTGATTTAATTAAGAAGACGACCCGCTCATCACTGATCTTTGCGGTGTCGATGATTGGGTATTATTTGGTTTTGCGCATGGTGGTATAAAATCAATATTTAATGTAAAAGAAAAAAGCGTGATTATGGCATTAAAATGCTGAAAGTCCGGACGGCCGGTGTGCGAGAGTACTGGATCGTGGATCCGGAGGCAGAGACGGTTATGGTGTATTGGTTCGAGGATGAGACGACATAGATACATATTTGAAGATAAAATAACGCCGGAGTGAAGATCACATACTCCGGCGTTCATAAAAATGCAATAAAAAAGTCCTGTAAAACAGGACGCGAAATCTTAAAGGGGGACCTGCCAAGTGCGACCTTGGCAGGTATGAGTATGAAAAAGCTTTGTGTGTTCAAGTGTAGCACTTGAAACAAAGGCAGGTTATCCTTTCGGATAACATACTTGTATTATAGGGCATAAATGTGTCCAAAATGTGATTAAGAAATAAAAAAAGGCTAAAAAAGCTTAAGATGATATGAAAATATGTGGCGGAAATCGTAAAAAAATATTACAATTAGGGTAGCATGAAAGGAAAGGCGGATGTACAAATGGGAAAGGTATTAGTGATTGGTATTGCGGGAGGCTCCGGAAGTGGTAAGACAACGCTGACAAATCAGATTGCAGCACAGTTTCCGGAAGATATTACAGTGATCACACATGACAATTATTATAAACAGCACGACGAAATGACCTACGAAGAGCGCTGCAGATTGAATTATGATCACCCGAACGCGTTTGAGACTGAGCTCATGATCGAGCATATTAAGCAGCTAAAAGAGGGAAAAACAATCGAGTGTCCGACTTACGACTACACGATCCACAACCGCAGCAAGAACACGCTGACGATTGTTCCGAGCAAGGTTATTATTGTGGAAGGAATCTTGATTTTCGAAAACACAGAACTGTGCGACCAGATGGACATCAAGATTTTTGTGGACACAGATGCGGACCTTCGTATTATCCGCAGAATCCGCAGAGATGTTATGGAGCGCGCAAGAAGCCTGGATTCTGTGATCAGCCAGTATATGAATACGGTAAAACCGATGCATGAGCAGTTCGTTGAACCGAGCAAGAAGAATGCAAGCATCATTGTTCCGGAGGGCGGACATAATGTGGTGGCAATGGAGATGATCATGAACCAGATTCGCAGCCATCTTGCGCACGAATAAGAAATTGCCGCAGGTTTGCCCCAGAATTGCCTAGTAAAAATTAACAAATTGTGGCAAAAAATCTGATATAATGGAATTGTGAAAAAAGGGCTCTAAGGAGGACAAAAGTATGAAAAAATTGAAAAGATTCGCAGCGGCTTTATTAGCAATGGCTATGAGTGCTTCTGTAAGCTTTACAGCAATGGCGGATACGACGTATACGGTGATTGAGAGTGTGAGTATTGACCTTAGTTCCAGTATCGAAATTGACGGTACGGATTCGGAGGTGGATGTCAGCGTCGATCATAACGGCTGTGAGGTATATTCTGTAAAAGTTACAAACGAGCCGAGTGACGCCTGGGATGATGGCGACAAGCCGAAGGTGACAATTGTTCTGTATGTGACAGATGAAGATAGCTATCGTTTTGACGGCAGCTGGGCAAAGAGTGATGTCGGTCTTTCCGAATCCGATGGTAAAGTTACATCCGTAACAGACGGAAGCAGCGGAAAAAAACTGACAATTAAGGTAGAACTTCCAAAGCTTGAGCGTGAAGAAGGTTTCTATGAAGATGCTCTTGAAGTAGAAGAAGTTGAATTTGACGATGAAACAGGTATCGGTAGCTGGCAGGAAAATGAATATGCTGACCGTTATGAAGTGAGAATTTTCCGCAATGATTCTTATGTGGCAGGTTCCTTCAAAACTTCCGGTTTAGATTATGATTTCTCCAGATATTTCACCAGACAGGGTACATATCACTTCAAGGTACGCGGTGTTCGCAATAACTCCGGTTCCGGTGATGATTTTAAGGGCAACTGGCGTGATTCCGATGAAATCACTGTAGATAGTGACGAGGCTGAGGATATTCGTTTATATGGCGGATACGATGACAGCTATACAAGCTCCAGCACAACAACGACCAACACTTCCAATAATTCCGGTACTTCCAGCGGATCCGGCCCGGCTGGTACAACTCAGACAGCAGGCGAGTGGATCCAGAACTCCACTGGCTGGTGGTGGTGCAATCCGGACAGAACTTATCCGGCAGCAAACTGGAAAGAGATCAATGGTGCGTGGTATTACTTCAATCCGGACGGATATCGTGTAGATAATACATGGATCCTGAGTCAGGATGGTAAGATCTGGTACTTCTGTGGTGCAAATGGTGCAATGGTAACAAATGCATGGGTACAGTCCAGCGGTATCTGGTACTACTGCGGACCGGACGGAGCGATGTGGACAAGCCGTCGTACTCCGGATGGTTACTATGTAGATTCCAACGGTGCATGGATCCAGTAATGAACTGATTTTACGAAAGATAAGCGGCAGATGAGATTCGTCTGCCGCTTTTTGCCGCCGAATCAGGAAAAATCTTTCTGTTTGTGAAGGAAATTTGAAAAAAACTCTTTAAAAAAGAAATGCTTTTGTATATAATGAAACTGATATTTTGCGCTCACAGGAGAGCGGAATGAATTCAGAGAAACTTTTAGATAGAGATTTTATAGAAGCGACAGGAGGAAAATGTCAATGCTGTTTGCGTCACATGACATTGGAATTGATTTAGGTACAGCCAGTATTCTGGTATATATCAAAGGAAAGGGCGTTGTGTTAAAAGAACCGTCCGTAGTAGCTCTGGACAGAGAGACAAACAAAGTTATCACATTCGGTGAGGAGGCGCGCCTGATGATCGGACGTACTCCGGGTAATATCGTTGCGGTTCGTCCGCTTAGAAAAGGTGTTATCTCCGACTACACGGTAACTGAGAAGATGTTAAAATATTTCATCGACAAAGCAGTTGGAAAGAGAACGTTAAGAAAGCCGAGAATCGCAGTTTGTATCCCGAGTGGTGCGACTGAGGTCGAGAAGAAGGCGGTTGAGGATGCTACTTACCAGGCAGGCGCGCGTGAAGTGTGCATTATCGAGGAGCCGGTAGCTGCAGCGATCGGTGCAGGTATCGATATTTCCAAGGCATGCGGTAATATGATCGTAGATATCGGTGGTGGTACTGCGGATATCGCGGTAATTTCCCTTGGCGGTACTGTAGTAAGTACCTCTATTAAGACTGCCGGCGATGACTTCGACGAGGCGCTGGTTCGTTATATGAGAAAGAAACACAATCTCTTGATCGGTGAGAGAACCGCCGAGGAGATTAAGATCAATATCGGTGCGGCATACCGTCGTCCGGAGCTCATCACAATGGAAGTGCGTGGAAGAAACCTTGTAACAGGTCTTCCGAAAACGATTACTGTAACTTCCGATGAGACTCTTGAGGCACTCCGCGAGCCGGCTATGCAGATCGTAGATGCAGTACACAACGTTCTTGAGAGAACTCCACCGGAGCTTGCTGCGGATATCTTTGACCGCGGTATCGTGCTCACAGGCGGCGGTGCTTTACTTTCCGGTCTGGATGCCCTGATCGAGGAGAAGACAGGTATTACGACTATGATCGCAGAAGAGCCGTTAACAGCGGTTGCGATCGGTACCGGTAAATTTATCGAGTTCTTCCACACAAGCAAACGTGCGGAGAAATAAAGGTTACAAGTCGGAAAACAACAGGGATCGTGCAGGAATTGCACTGATAAGTGGAAAATGGCAACTGTAACAGGTTATGTAGAAAAAATCAAATATCGCAATGAAGAGAATGGCTACTCCGTCCTCAGTGTGACTGATGGAAAAGAAGAGTATATTCTTGTGGGAACCTTCCCTTATATTAGTGAAGGCGAGCGCATCGAGGCCACGGGACGTATGGTGGAGCATTCGATTTATGGCGAACAGCTGGCGGTGGAGAGCTATGAAATTATGGCTCCTGAGGATACGCTGGCCATTGAACGGTATCTCGGCTCCGGTGCGATCAAAGGCATCGGAGCTGCTTTAGCTAAAAGGATTGTAAAAAAATTTAAGGCTGACACATTCCGTATCATGGAGGAGGAGCCGGAGCGCCTTGCGGAGGTCAAAGGAATCAGCGAGCGCATGGCCATGGAGATCAGCAACCAGGTGGAGGAAAAGCGCGACATGCGCCAGGCGATGCTGTTTTTGCAGCAGTATGGAATCTCTATGAACCTGGCTGTAAAGATCTACCAGCAGTATGGCCAGAAGATGTATTCGGTGATCCAAGAGAATCCGTACCAGTTGGCGGATGACATTTCCGGTGTTGGTTTCAAAATTGCCGATGAGATTGCTGCGAAAGTCGGAATTTTCACTGATTCGGACTACCGGATCAAGAGCGGTCTCTTTTATACGCTTCTTCAGGCAATGGGAAATGGACATACCTACCTGCCGGAGGAGGAGCTCCTCGCCAATGCGTCGGAGCTTTTGAAGGTGGAGGCTGGCCATATGGAAAAGCACCTGATTGACCTCCAGATGGAGCGGAAGCTGGTGGTGAAGGAGAAAGACGAGAAACGGATCGTCTATCCGGCGCAGTTCTTCTATATGGAACTAAACACGGCCAGGATGCTCCATGATCTGAATCTGAAGGATAAGGTGCCTGCGGAAAAAATTAAGGCGCGGATCAAGCGGATCCTGGCTGCAGATGAGATGGAGTTGGACGAACTTCAGGAGCAGGCGGTCATCGAGGCAGTCAATAATGGTCTTTTGATCATCACCGGCGGCCCGGGAACGGGAAAAACGACAACGATCAACACGATTATC
Source organism: Lachnospiraceae bacterium (assembly GCA_017482945.1). Lineage (GTDB taxonomy): Bacteria > Bacillota > Clostridia > Lachnospirales > Lachnospiraceae > Pilosibacter. The sequence continues at coordinate 12,293 of JAFUMF010000123.1, read as the reverse complement.
CGGTATTTCGAGCTGGATGAGATGGAAATCCTTCTGGCGGCACCGACGGGGCGTGCAGCAAAGCGCATGGCGGAGGCCACCGGATATGAGGCGAAAACGATTCACCGTCTTCTGGAACTGACCGGAATTCCGATGATGGAGAGCCGGAATGGTCAGACGGGGGCGGATAGTTCTGCGTCCGGTTCCCGGCTGGAGGGCATGCATTTCGAGCGAAATGAAGAAAATCCACTGGATGCGGACGTCATTATTATCGACGAGATGTCCATGGTGGATATCAGCCTGATGCATGCGCTTTTAAAGGCGGTCAATGTGGGAACTCGACTGATTCTTGTGGGCGATGTGAACCAGCTTCCGAGCGTAGGGCCGGGAAATGTGTTGAGGGACATGATCGAGTCGGAAAAATTTCCGGTGGTGAAGCTCACAAAGATTTTCCGTCAGGCGGCCCAGAGCGATATCATCGTCAATGCCCATACCATAAACGCAGGCGAGCGGGTGCCGCTGGAAAAACGAAGCAAGGACTTCTTATTTATAAGAAGAGAACATCCGCAGGATATCGTGAGCGACATGATGGTCCTGGTGCGCGACAAACTGCCCAATTATGTGCAGGCGGACATGTCGGAGATCCAGATCATGACGCCAATGAGAAAGGGCGCGCTGGGCGTGGAGCAGCTCAATAAGATTTTGCAGGAGCGGTTCAATCCGCCGGCGCCGACGAAGCAGGAAAAGGAGTCCGGTGGGACGATTTTCCGCGTCGGTGACAAGGTCATGCAGATCAAAAACAACTACCAGATCGAATGGGAGACAAGAAATCGCTACGGAATCCCGCTGGAACGCGGAGCCGGAGTGTTCAACGGCGATACCGGTGTGATCCGTGAGGTCAACAATTTCGCGGAGACACTGGAAGTGGAGTTTGACGAGGGCCGGATGGTGGAATACAGCTTTAAGCAGTTAGAGGAGCTGGAGCTGGCTTACGCGATCACGATCCACAAATCCCAGGGAAGTGAGTATCCGGCGGTGGTGATCCCGGTGCATACGGGGCCGCGGATGCTGATGACGAGAAATTTGATCTACACGGCGGTCACAAGGGCAAAGAAATGCGTATGCCTGGTGGGACTCCCGGAGATGTTCCAGTTCATGGTCGATAATGAGGTGGAGCAGAAACGGTATTCGGGCCTGAAGGACCGGATTCAGGAAATTGAATTTTAGTGGTAGTGAACAAACGGCCGTAGCGCGGTTGTTCCGGCACTGATTATAATAGGAAGAAAATGCAAAAACATACAATTCTGAATATTCTGTTTCCCCGCCGCTGTCCGGTGTGCGGGGAAATCGTGAGGCCGGCGGGCAGTCTCATCTGCCCGTCCTGCTTTCGGGAACTTTCGTTCGTGAAATCCCCGGTGTGCAAAAAATGTGGAAAAGAAATCGTGGACGAGACCATGGAGTACTGTGAGGACTGCATGTCCCATCGGCATGCCTTCGACTATGGTGTGGCACTCTTAAACTATGACGAGGCGGCGAGGAAATCCATGGCGCAGATCAAGTATAATAATAAGAGGGAATACCTGGATTTTTACGGCGCGGCCATGGCTGCCCGCTACGAAAAGACCATCCGACGGATGCAGGTGGATGCCATCGTTCCGATTCCGGTGCACAGCTCCAGGCGCAGAAAACGAGGATTCAATCAGGCAGAACTTCTGGCGGAGATTCTGGCGGAGCGGCTAAATATTCCCATGGAGCCGGAGCTTCTCATCCGCACAAGAAAAACGCTCCCACAGAAAGAACTCTCAGCCATGGACCGTCTGAAAAATTTATCCGGCGCATTTCGGGCGGGAAAAATCCCGGAGGGAATCAAGTCCGTGCTTCTGGTCGATGACATTTATACCACAGGCAGCACCATTGAGGCGTGCGCCCGGGTTCTGAGGACTGCCGGCGTGGAAAAAATATATTTTGCGGTCATCTGTATGACCGGAGGACGATAAAGAGCATTTACAAAATTCGGCGAGAATTGCTGGAAATAATTAGGAAAGCATACAAGAAAATCTTGAAAAAGGTTGTAAAATCAAGAGAAAAACGCTTGACGAGGTATAGCATCTATGCTACAATAGTCGGGCGAATGGAAGAACATAGGTCTTTTTTTTATGCTCAAAATTCGATAGCAAGGCATAAGAGAAGGGCCGCCTTACAACAATGAATTTAAACGGAGGTGGAAGTCGTGCGCACAAGGATTACACTGGCATGTACAGAATGCAAGCAGCGCAACTACAACATGACGAAGGATAAGAAAACTCATCCGGATCGCATGGAGACAAAGAAGTACTGCAGATTCTGCAAGAAACACACAATGCACAAAGAAACTAAATAATCCGGTTTGCAGAAGGACGTGAATTTATGGGTGAAACAGTAAGAAATGAGAAAGCCCCGAAAAAGGACTTTATCAAAACCTTAAAAGCCGAATTCAAGAAAATCATCTGGCCGGATAAAGAGACTCTTACAAAACAGACAATCGCAGTCGTTGCGGGTTCTGTGGTGTTAGGAGCAATTATCGCAGTCCTCGATCTGATTATTAAGTTTGGTCTGAACATCATTATTGGTTAGGATGAGGTGAAGATATGTCAGAAGCACAATGGTATGTTGTACACACTTATTCCGGATACGAGAATAAGGTAAAGGTTGACATTGAAAAAACAATCGAGAATAGAGGACTTCAGGATCAGATCCTGGAAGTTTCTGTCCCGCTTGAAGAGGTTATCGAACTGAAGAACGGTACCCAGAAACAGGTTGAGCGCAAAATGTTCCCGGGCTATGTACTGATTCACATGATCATGAACGATGATACATGGTACGTAGTAAGAAACACAAGAGGCGTGACCGGTTTCGTAGGACCGGGATCCAAACCGGTTCCGTTAAGCGAAGAAGAAATGAGAAGTCTTGGATTCAAGACAACCGGAGTTGTCGTTGATTTCGCAGTTGGAGAGGCTATCGTAGTGATCTCCGGCGCTTGGAAGGATACCGTAGGTGTGATCAAGAGCATCAACGAGTCCAAGCAGTCCCTGACAATCAACGTCGAAATGTTCGGCCGTGAAACACCGGTTGAACTGAGCTTTTCTGAAGTAAAGAAAATGTAACGAATAAGCGCCGTTCCGGCCTGGTCGGAGCGTTGGCGCGTGGGAGGGAAATCCCCGACATTACCACATGATTTAGGAGGTTGCTAATTATGGCAAAGAAAGTAACAGGATATATTAAATTACAGATCCCGGCAGGCAAGGCTACACCAGCTCCGCCAGTAGGTCCGGCACTCGGCCAGCACGGTGTTAACATCGTACAGTTCACAAAGGAGTTCAACGCAAGAACTGCTGATCAGAATGGTATGATCATTCCGGTAGTTATCACAGTTTACGCTGACAGAAGCTTCAGCTTCATCACAAAGACTCCGCCGGCTGCTGTATTATTAAAGAAGGCTGCAAACATCAAATCTGGTTCTGCAGTTCCGAACAAGACAAAAGTAGCTACACTGTCCAGAGCAGAAGTACAGAAGATCGCTGAATTAAAGATGCCAGACCTCAACGCAGCAAGCATCGAGGCAGCTACAAGCATGATCGCTGGTACAGCTCGTTCCATGGGTATCGTAGTAGAAGACTAATTTCGAACGAAATCCGATTTTGATAGATAATACAGTTATTTAGTGGGAGGGAGCACTCCCGACAATACCACAGGAGGTTATTTAGAAATGAAAAGAGGAAAAAGATACGTAGAAGCGGCAAAAGCTATCGACCGCGCTACTCTTTATGATACAGCAGACGCTATCGCATTAGTTAAGAAAGCTGCTGTTGCTAAATTTGATGAAACTATCGAGGCTCACTTAAGAACAGGCTGTGATGGCCGTCATGCTGACCAGCAGATCCGTGGCGCAGTAGTATTACCGCACGGTACAGGTAAGACAGTTAGAATTCTCGTTTTCGCTAAAGGTGCTAAAGCTGATGAAGCTGCAGCAGCTGGTGCGGACTACGTTGGTGCTGAGGAATTAATTCCGAAGATCCAGAACGAAGGCTGGTTAGATTTCGATGTAGTAGTAGCTACACCGGATATGATGGGCGTTGTTGGTCGTCTTGGTCGTGTACTTGGTCCGAAGGGCTTAATGCCGAACCCGAAGGCTGGTACAGTAACAATGGACGTTACAAAGGCTATCAACGAGATCAAAGCTGGTAAGATTGAGTACAGACTCGATAAGACAAACATCATCCACGTGCCAGTAGGTAAGGCTTCTTTCACAGAAGAACAGTTAGCGGACAACTTCCAGACGCTTATGGATGCAATCATCAAAGCTAAACCGAGCACAGTTAAGGGCGCTTACCTTAAGAGCGTTACATTAACATCCACAATGGGCCCGGGCGTTAAGTTAAACGTTGCTAAGTTAATGAACTAATTTTTTGTCGGAGTTTACAAAAACTAAAACGAAAATTTAGGCAAGTTGACGAAAAGATTTTGATTGACAATCCGAATATATAATGATATAGTATTCGAGTATTGAATGCCGAAGACAGCAGGTGCCGTAAGGCGTAAGATAGAAACACCTGCCGAGGAACGTACAAAACTCACACGTAGAATTTTGTAAAACCTCTCTGTCCAGGCGGCGGAGAGGTTTTCCTTGTTTAATCAGGAAAATAGACGCTGTGACGGCTTTACAATACCAATAAAAAATCTAACAGGAGGTAAACCAATCATGGCAAAAGTTGAATTAAAGCAGCCGATCGTTGCTGAAATCGCTGAACTTCTTGACGGCGCAGCTTCCGCAGTAGTAGTTGACTACCGTGGCTTAACTGTTGCTCAGGATACTGAGCTTCGTAAACAGTTAAGAGAAGCTGGTGTTACTTATAAAGTATATAAGAACACAATGATCCGTTTTGCAGCTAAGGGAACAGCATTCGAAGCTCTTGAGCCGAATCTTGAAGGACCGACAGCTCTCGCTGTATCCAAAGAAGACGCTACAGCTCCGGCAAGAATCTTAGCTGAGTTCGCTAAGAAAGCTCCGAAGCTTGAGTTAAAAGGCGGCGTAGTAGAAGGTACTTACTACGATCAGAAGGGAATCAACGTTATCGCAACAATCCCGAACAGAGAAGTTCTTCTTGGAAGACTTCTTGGCAGCATGCAGTCCCCGATCGCAAACTTCGCTCGCGTTATCAAACAGATCGCAGAGAAGGAAGAAGGCGGCGCAGCAGAGGCTTAATCTGCAGGACGCATCGCAGACAATTCACGCTGCATAGTGCAGCATGATACTTTTGAAATTTATTCATGAAAATACATTATTTATGGAGGTAAATAGTAATGGCAAAGTTAACAACAGCTGAGTTTATTGAAGCTATCAAGGAATTATCCGTATTAGAGTTAAACGAGTTAGTAAAAGCATGTGAGGAAGAGTTTGGTGTATCTGCAGCAGCAGGTGTTGTAGTTGCAGCAGCTGGCCCGGCAGCAGAAGTAGAAGAGAAGACAGAGTTCGACGTTGAGCTTACAGAGGTAGGCCCGAACAAAGTTAAAGTTATCAAGGTTGTTCGTGAAGTAACAGGTCTTGGCCTTAAAGAGGCTAAGGATGCTGTTGACGGCGCTCCGAAGGTTCTTAAAGCTGCTGTATCCAAAGAAGAAGCTAACGACATCAAGGCTAAACTTGAGGCTGAAGGCGCTAAAGTTACAGTTAAGTAATTTAACCCCTGAGAGATTTTTAAGCCGCATCGATTTCGGTGCGGCTTTTTTGTTGGCAAATATGCCATTTGCAGGTCGTTGCAGGGGCATATGTGTCGGAAAATCAATAATAAATAAAAATCATGTCAAAATACTTGCATTTGGTGTGAAATTCCTGTAGAATAGTTTAAGTCTTTATGAAGGAGTTGTGCCTATGCGGATAAGAAATGAGGAAAATGAGCGTCGTCAACGCGAGATGCTTTTAAATGCCGCATGGAAACTGTTCCGACAGAAAGGATATCATGATACGACGATGCGTGATATTCTGACGGAGGCCAACTGCTCAAAGGGACGGTTCTACTACTATTTTAACGCGAAGGCGGAACTTTTGGACTCGCTGTCTGAGGTGTTTGACCAGAAGTATGTCGAGTTTTACCATTGTGTCTCAAAAGAGAAGAACACGCTGGAGCAGCTGCTGGACCTTACCCGACGTATGTTCGAGTTCATGGTCAGCGAAATCGGTGTGGAACTACTGACAAACCTGTATATCAGCCAGTTATCGGGAGTTACAGAAATTCGTTTCTGGGGTGAGAACCGACTGGTTCGCAGGATTTTGACAGAAATGCTTGAGGAAGGTCAGGCAAGAAACCAGATCCGGACGGATATTGATGTTTCGGAAATGGTTTCGGATATTATTGAAGAAGAACGAAATCAGATTATTTCGTGGTGTTTGGAGAAAGGGCGTTATTCGCTTGTGGAGGTGAGCCTTCGCAAACTGGAACGGATATACGGCATTTATTCTAAGGATTGGGAAATTAAAAAGCAGCAGTTTTAGTGGTGAAAAATTTAGGATCCGATTGGAACTGCTTTTTTTTGTCTATAAACAGACCGCGGTCTAAAAATAAATCGGGAGCAGGGGATTGAACAATGGAGATGAAGGCGAGGTATGAAGCAGCAGAAAAGCTTCTGACACAAAACATTCGCAATACAGTTTTAAATGGCCGTCCGTCCATTCGATGGAACGGCAGTGAATTCTCTTATGATCGCCAGATCCGCGTTGAGGATGGGATCGAGACAGTGACGGTACATGTGGATGCTGTGACAGGAGAAGAAACATCCGTTGTGAAAAAGGAATTTGCTGAAAAGCAAGTACAAATTGAGCAGGAAACCGGCCGAAGAATCGGAGACGTGGATGAGAGTGGGGAGACCATGTCTCCGAATGGCCGCTATATTTTGGTTACCAGGGATCACAACCTGGTTCTGGTGGAGCCGGAATGTGGTCAAGAAACCGTTCTGACTACAGATGGCGAGAAATGGTGTGAGTATGGCTGCTATATTGATATTTACAGCCAGATCACTGTAAAGAAAGCCGGCTATGTGGAGCATCCACTGGTGCTTTGGAGTCCGGATGGCCGTTATTTCGTTACATACAAGGCTGACAGAAGAAGCTGCAGAAAGCTGCCTCTGGTGGAATCCTTTGTAGATTCTCTTAACCATGTCAGACCGGACCTTTGGGAGTACCCGTGCCCGTTTGTGATGGACTCAGATGAGGAGATTCCACACTATAGTCTATACGTGGGCGATACTGAAACAAAATCCATGAAAAAAGTGGACGCACCGGATTTTCTGTATCCGGTCTACACTTCGGAGGATAAGAGCTGGGTTCGCTGGCTGGATGATGGAAGTGGATTTTATTTTACATGGCTGGCAAGGGGATATCAGGAAGGCCGTCTTTATCTCGCAGACCCGGCCACAGGTAATGCAAACATGCTGATCCGTGAGACAACGGATACATTCCTGAATCTTGGAGCATTTGGCCTTCTGGACGGATTCGGAACTTATTCCTTTTCCAACTATGTGACTCGGGATAAGAAGTTTGCGTTCTGGCAGAGCGAGCGGAACGGTTATGCACATCTTTACCGGTATGATCTGAGCGAAGAGCATCCGGTCGGAACAGACCTGTTCGGCGAAGAATTTGCCACACTGATTGCTCAGAAACTGGTGAAAGTGGACGAGCAGACAAAGAAGATTTATTTCATGGGCAACAATGCTCCGGGCTGCAGCGATCCGCTGTACTATCAGCTGTTCTCAGTCGATTTCACAGGCGAGAATCTGTGCTGCCTGACGCCGGAAGATGCGACACACGCAATCAGCATGGGAGCAGAGAGCTTTGTTGATACCTATTCGAGAGTGGATCTGCCGCCGGTCACAGTGCTCCGTAAGCTGGATGGAACCGTGATCCGGGAACTGGAGCGCGCAGATATCTCAGATCTATTAAAACAGGGATACCAGATTCCACAGCGCTTCACAGTAAAAGCTGCCGATGGCGTGACGGAGCTTCATGGAATTTTGGTGCCGCCGGCGATGATGAAGCAGACAGACGGTTCGGAAGTCTATCCGATGATCGATTATATTTACGGAGCTGCACAGCTTTACAACGTGCCGCGCGAGTTTACATGGGATAACTCCATGAACCGCGAGGTCATGGGCGGCCTGCAGGAGTTTGCGCAGCTTGGATTTGCAGGAATCATTATGGATGGCCGGGGAACTCCGGGACGCGGAAAAAAATTCCATGAATTCAGCTTTAAGAAATTCGAGTGCTGTGACGGACTGATCGATCATGTGTCCTGTGCGAAGGAACTGAAGGAGAAATTCCCGTTCCTGGATATGGACCGTGTCGGTATGTGGGGCAACTCCGGCGGAGGTTACGCAACCGTAACTGCCATGTTTACTTATCCGGAATTCTATAAAGTTGGTGTTGCGTCTGCCGGCAACTACGACCAGAGAATGTATGAGCACTCCTGGACGGAGCGATACGGCGGCCTGTATGAGGCTGACACCTATGCGCGCGCAGATGTGACACAGCACGCGGCAAATCTTTGCGGAAAGCTGATGCTGGCGTACGGTGCCATGGACGACAATGTGCCGATGTCTCAGACCATTCGTCTCTGCGATGAGCTGAACCGCAGAAATAAAAACTATGATCTTCTGGTTCTTCCGAGAATGAACCACAATGTACCGAGTGATCTGTACTTCATCCGCAGAAAGCTGGATTATTTTGTAGAGCATCTGCTGGGCGAGCAGCCGCCAAAGGAATATCGTTTCGGCTGCATGGACGTGATTTAACTTGGGTTCAAAATAAATGAAGGGGAGAGAACGATGAGCTATACAGAAATTTGTAACGACAGTTGGATTTTTATATGGGTCGGAATCTTGCTTCTGGCAGTTATTTTGCAGTGCGTGGTGTTTATGCGCAAGGCGTGGAAGCATGCATTGGAGATCGGCCTGAAACCTGAGCAGATCAAGAAAGCTCTTACCACAGGAATCACAATCAGTATCATGCCGACATTGCCGGTGCTTTTGGTACTGTTTTCCCTGACACCGCTTCTGGGAATTCCGCTTCCGTGGCTGCGACTTTCCGTAATCGGATCTGCATATTATGAGACTTACGCGGCATCCACCGCTCTCGCGTGTATCGGCGAGACACTGCAGTTGAATGGCTATAGTGCAGAGGGATGGATTTCCGCACTTTGGGTCATGACAGTCGGCGGAAGTGCCTGCATTCTCTGGTCTTCCTTTGCGATCAAACCGGTGTCCATGATCTATGAGAAAGCAGAAAAAATCAATATTAAGCTGGTACTGGCAGTGGGAAGTGGCTGTCTTGTGGGAATTATGGCTTATGTTTCCGTATCATACGGTTTAAGTGCAATCTCCACGAAGGGTGTTGTATTCGGCATCAGCTTCTTAGTTGGAGCGATCATGGTCTACATCCAGAGTAAGATCCCGAAGGCAAAAGGCCTGTCTGACTATCTGATGACGATCAGTATGCTTGTTGCCATGGCAGCGGCCTGCGTGATTTTTTAGGGAAAGGATAGAATGAGATGAAACAGCAGTCAAATTATCATAGCTGGGTCCATAAATTTGGAATTTCCACAAGCTTACTGTTACTGGTTGCGATGATCGGACTTCCGGTTGCGGCCAGCACGATTTATAATATCTGGCCGGATTTTAAATTATTATGGCCGGGATTTGTTGCCGTAGTTCTGTTCATGGCACCATATCTTCCATCCGAGACGATCGGATATATGTCTGTCATGGGACCGGGTGCGCTGTACATGTCCTACATTACAGGAAATGTAACGAACCTGAGAATGCCTGCGACCATCGGAACCATCAATGCTCTTGGAATCGAGCCGAATACGGATGAGTGCCATACGCTGGCGATCATTGCCTGCGGAGCTTCCGTCATCACTTCTGTTGTGATCGTGGCTCTTGGTGTTGTGATTTCTGCACCGCTTGCACCGATCATTCAGGCGGAGGTGCTGCAGCCGGCGTTCGACTACGTGGTACCGGCGCTTTTCGGTGGTCTCGTAGCGCAGACAGTTATTAAGGGCAAAAAGCAGTTTTTATACTACCTGATCCCGCTCGCGATCTGTTTATTCTTCTGTTATTGCACAAAAGTAAACAGCGCGTATTACATGCTGATCGCGATTGCAGTTTCTGCAGTTGTTTCAGTGCTGGATTATAAACATGGGGAGAAAAAAGAAGCGTAAACAGAGCTTCAATTCGGAGGTCTTCCCAGTGAAAAAAACAGTGCATCCAGTCGAAAGACTATGCAAATATATTATATTTTATGAGGTGAAAAGTTATGACAAACAAACTCATGCGCGGTCTTGCACCGGTACTTGCAATCTCTCTTGCACTTGGTCTCACTGCTTGTGGTTCCAACACAGCAGAGACAAAAGCAGCTGGCGGCGAGACAGTGGCACAGGCAGAGGCTAAGGGCGATAGCACTGCTGCAACAAAAGATACTCTGGTAATTGCAACAGCAAACGAAACACCGAGTATGACAACAAACCTGCACAATGCAACAGCAGGTGACTACATGAACAAGATGACTCACAATGGTCTGTTCCTTCTTGACGAGAACATGGAAGTTCAGCCGGATCTCGTAGAGAGCTATGAGACAGTGAGCGACACAGAGTGGGTATTCAAACTCAGACAGGGCGTTAAATTCCACAACGGCGCAGAAATGAAAGCAGTAGACGTTAAGGCATCCCTTGAGCAGGCTAAGGAGTCTCCGGAGGTTGCTCAGTACGGTCGTTCTTACGTTTCCATCGAAATCGTTGACGATTACACAATCAAAATCATCACAGATGGCCCGCAGGCTTCTCTTCTGAACGACCTGACAAGCCATGGTAACTTCATCCTTCCGGCTGACCTCATCGAGAGCGGCCATGACTTCAACAAAGAGCCGATCGGTACTGGCCCATACAAATTTGTTGAGTGGAACAAGGGTGAGAGCGTTGTATTCGAAGCATTCGAAGACTACTTCAAAGGCGAGCCGGCAATCAAGAACGTAACATGGAAGATCATTCCGGAAGGTTCCTCCAGAACAATGGCTCTGGAAGCTGGCGAAGTTGATATGATCATCGAAGTTGAGACAACAGACGTTTCCCGTCTGAAAGACAACTCCGCGATCACAGTATTCGACGAAGCTAGTACAGGTTACAACTACATGATGATCAACAACGAAGTTGCTCCGTTCGACAACATCAACTTCCGTCGTGCGATCGCATCTGCAATCGATAAGAACGCGATCATCCAGGTTGCTCTTAACGGCGGCGGCAGCCCGGTAGACGCACTTGTACCGGATTGCTTCCCGGGTGCAACAGCAGAAGGCGCTCCGACATATGATCCGGAGCAGGCAAAAGCTTACTTTGCTGAGTCTGGCCTCAACGCTGCTGACTGTGGTTTCGCACTGATCTGCTCTGACGATACAAAGCTTCGTGCTGGTCAGGTTATCCAGAGCTGCTTAAAAGAGACTCTCGGCGTAGAGATCACTCTTGAGTCCATGGACCTTGCTACATATCTTGATGTAACTGCAACAGGTGACTACCAGGCTGCTCTTGGTGGTTACACAACAGATACAATGATGAGCTTTGCTAAGGGTGTATTCCACTCCAACGCAATCAACTCCTCCAACAAGACACGTATCAACGTTCCGGAAGTTGACGCTATCATCGACAAGATGCTCACAACTGTTGATACAGAGGAAAATAATGCGATCGTTACTGAGTTCAGCAAGATGATGAACGAAATGTGCCCGCAGGTTCCGCTGTACTTCAAGAACAACACACGTGCATACAATGCAAACCTTGATGGATTTACTTGTGGTGCAAGTGGTGGAACATTCTACGACAGACTTAGCTGGAAGTAATTTAAAAGTAGGAACTCCCAAAGCAATCCTGCTGATCTAAATTAGAATCTAGTTTCGTTTGTAGAAAAGAATTGAATCGTCAATAATATCTCGAGAATCTATATTTTTTCGGGGCGGACCATGCTGTATGGGCCGCCCCTTTCTTTTATTCCATTATTAATCAACAATAACAACGCGAATGCCATTGGTTCCTGTCATCTGATCATTTTTTCTGGAGTGCCCCTGAGCACCTGCTGTCACTACCACCAGAAATTTTGCTGTTGTCAAGACAAAATCCTGACCTTCTTTTAAAGAAACCTTCTTTCATGATTTCGCTGCGTTTTTACACTTATGGGATGTCTGGAGTTTTAAGCCTTCTATTCTGCATACTGTTTCACAAGCTCGATAATTATATTGGTTACCT
>JAFUMF010000122.1 GCA_017482945.1 Lachnospiraceae bacterium | reverse complement strand
TGCCATTGAGGGAATTAAGGTAGATAAGCATTCCACCGGCGGTGTTGGCGATAAAACCACGCTTATTATTGCCCCGATCGTGGCGGCATGTGGCGTGAAGGTTGCGAAAATGTCGGGAAGAGGACTTGGTCATACCGGTGGAACGGTTGATAAACTGGAGTCGATTCCGGGATTCCAGACTTCTCTGGACCAGGAGAAGTTCTTTGAAATCGTGAATACCACAGGATTAAGCGTCATTGGACAGTCAGGTAATCTGGCACCGGCGGATAAGAAGCTTTATGCGCTCCGTGATGTGACGGCGACGGTGGATAGTATTCCGCTCATCGCGACTTCGATCATGAGTAAGAAGCTGGCTGCGGGAAGCGATGCGATCCTTCTGGATGTGAAGACCGGAAGTGGTGCGTTTATGAAGACGGTCGAGGATTCCATTAAGCTTGCGCAGGAGATGGTTTCCATCGGCGAGAATGCAGGAAGGAAGACAGCGGCGCTGATTACAGATATGGATATTCCGCTGGGCAATAATATCGGAAATAGCCTGGAAGTGATTGAGGCGGTCGAGACTCTGAAAGGAAATGGTCCGGAGGATCTGACGGAGGTTTGTCTGCATCTGGCAGCGAATATGTTGTATCTGGCAGAGAAGGGTACCATTGAGGAGTGCATGGCGATGGCGAAGAAGACCATTGAGGACGGAAGTGCGCTTGAGCGTCTGGTTGCAATGGTCGAGGCCCAGGGCGGAGATGTGTCTGTGATTCTGGATACAGATCGGTTTGAGAAAGCTCCGTTTGCGTATGAGATTCTGGCTGAGGAAGAAGGATATATCGCAGAGATGGATACAGAGGACTGTGGTATTGCATCTTCCATGCTGGGAGCCGGACGTGAAACGAAGGAAAGTGAGATTGATTTTACAGCTGGTATTATTATCAAGCGTAAGGTCGGTGACTATGTGGCGAAGGGTGATGTTCTGGCGACCATGTATACTTCGAAAGAGGAACTGTTTGCGGGGGCGGCGAAACGCTATCTGGGCGCATTGACCATGTCGCAGGAGAAGCCGGCAGAGACGAAGCTGATTTATGCTCGAATTACGAAAGATCAGGTTGAGAACTTCTAGAATGATTGGTTGTTTGATGTTATCGGCGTGTTCTTCGCCGGTGATTTAAAAAGTATGGACATCTTGAAAGTCGTCTTGTATAATGCTACTTAATGAGGCATGCGCGAGACGGCTTTTAGGCTTCTCTGGGGCCGGGTACGTGGCGCAGTGCGCAAATGAATGATGCAGAAAAGGAGATTTTGATATGCAGAATCCAGTAATTACCATTGAAATGATGAATGGCGATGTGATTAAAGCAGAGCTTTATCCGGAGATTGCTCCGAACACAGTAAATAACTTTTTAAGCCTTGTGAAGAAGGGCTTTTACAATGGCCTGATCTTCCACCGTGTTATTAAGGGCTTTATGATCCAGGGTGGCTGTCCGAGCGGTACAGGTACAGGCGGCCCGGGTTACCAGATCAAGGGCGAGTTCTCTCATAATGGCTTTAGAAATGAACTGTCTCATACACCGGGCGTTCTTTCCATGGCACGCGCAATGGCTCCGAACTCCGCAGGTTCCCAGTTCTTTATCATGCATGAGACATCTGCTTACTTAGACGGTGAGTACGCAGGTTTCGGTCAGGTCATTGAAGGTATGGATGTTGTAAATAAGATCGCATGTGTTCGCACAGATTTCCGTGATCGTCCGATGAAGGAGCAGAAGATCAAAGAAATCACAGCTGAGACATTTGGCGTTGAGTATCCGGAACCGGAGAAGTGCTAATCGTCTGAAGTGTAGTTCTGGAATAAACGTATCGGCAGTGCTTTCGGGCATGGCTGGACGAAGATAGGGAGTATTTCATGCAGGAGATTAGAACTGTAACAGTGAACAGGCGTGAAATCCCGGTCTTGATTTCGGATGAGAAAGAGGCTCTTCTGGCTGCGAAAACGGCCGGGAGAGCCATTGTTGGTTTGTGGAGACCGGGACAGGAGATGGAGGAGATTTCTGCCGCCAGATATGTGGTGGAGAATCTGGCCGATGTGACGGAAGAATTTCTGGATCGGGTGGCGAGAAGACATCTGGGGCTGCCATGGCATATCTGTGAGACAGAGAGGCTGGTGATCCGGGAGATGTTCGCCGATGATTTTGACGAGGTCTGGACCAACCAGATTGGTCTGGGACTGAACTCTGTAGAGGAACTGCAGGCGTACACAAAGAACCAGTATGTGTTTTATGAATTTGGTATCTGGGCGCTTGTGGAGAAGGAGAGTGGAGAACTGGTCGGCGTGGCGGGACTGAAAGTGCCGGAGGAGATCGAGAGCGATCATGTGGATGAGCTGGTGTTGGATGTCGGAATGGGCAGGGAAACTCTGGAGCTGGGCTACCATATATTCTCCAGATTCCGCAGAAAAGGATATGCAAAGGAAGCTTGCGAAGCGGTGATCCGGTATGGTGTCTGTGAACTTGGAGTCGGGCAGTTTCTGGTGCGGATCGATAAGGAAAATATCGTCTCAAAGCGCCTCGCGGAAGGTTTAGGTTTTTTTGCCGGAAATTAACAGATTTCCGGCTTTTTTCATGCCTAAAAAGCTTGTCAAATAACATGCTCATACGATATACTAAATATTGTATACAAGAAACAAAGTGATACAAGAAACAAAGTATGTGCAATCAAGGTGGGGAGTATGACAGATCATTTGGAACTTAAGGCTTACGGAAAAATCAATCTGGGTCTGGATGTGGTAAGAAAACGTGAGGACGGGTACCATGAAGTCCGCATGATCATGCAGACCGTAAACTTGTACGACAAAATTGTGATGGAAAAAACCAGCGAGCCTGGGATTCGGACAGAGACGAATCTTCCGTATGTGCCGGATGGAGAAGGAAATCTGGCATATCGGGCGGCGAAATTGCTGGCAGACGAATTTGAGATTAAAGATGGCGTGACCATTAGAATTAAAAAATACATTCCGGTGGCAGCCGGCATGGCGGGTGGAAGTACCGATGCCGCTGCTGTTTTGGTCGGAATGAACCGCCTGTTTGGTCTTGGGCTTTCCAAGAAGGAACTTATGAAGCGCGGTGTGAAATTAGGCGCGGATGTTCCGTACTGTATTATGCGCGGAACAGCACTTTCCGAGGGAATTGGTGAGATTCTTACAGAGCTTCCTCCGGCCCCGCAGTGCCATGTGGTGCTCGCAAAGCCGCAGGTGTCTGTTTCTACGAAGGTAGTTTACGGAAAGCTTCGTGCCAACGAACTGAAACCGGAGCAGCATCCGGACATCGATGGAATGAGACATGCCATCGAGAACAATGACCTGGACGGCGTGATTTCCCGTCTTGGAAATGTGTTGGAGACTGTGACGATTCCGGACCATCCGGAGATTGGAACGATGAAAGAGATTTTGATGGCAGAAGGTGCCGAGGGAGCGCTCATGAGCGGCAGCGGCCCGACTGTTTTCGGAATTTTTAAAGATGAAGAAGCTGCAAAGCATGCCTGTGAGGTACTGAAGAAGGCAGACGGCGGCCGTTTAACACGTCAGGTCTATTTGACGAGGTTTTTTAATCTTAGAAAATCTGACAGATAGAAGGAGGAGACCAATGACAAATAATTTTCAGGTGAATATGGATGAGTATCTGCCGCTGCGAGATGTGGTGTTTAAGACCCTCCGACAGGCGATTTTAAAAGGTGAGTTGGAACCGGGCGAGAGATTGATGGAGATTCAGTTGGCGGAGCGCCTTGGCGTGAGCCGTACTCCGATCCGTGAGGCGATCAGAAAACTGGAGCTGGAAGGTCTGGTTCTTATGATCCCGAGGAAGGGTGCGGAAGTTGCAAAGATTTCCGAGAGTAACCTCCGCGATGTACTGGAGGTGCGCCGTTCTCTGGAGGAGTTGGCCATTGATCTTGCATGCCAGAGAATGACACCGGAGGAGTTGGAGGCGCTGAAGGCGGCTCAGGAAAAATTTTCTGAGGCAGTAAACCGGGGAGATGCGATGCAGATCGCCCAGAACGATGAGCTGTACCATGAAATCATTTATAACAGCACGAAGAATGCGAAGCTGGTTCAGGTCCTCAACAACCTGCGGGAGCAGATGTACCGTTATCGTCTTGAGTACATAAAGGACGAGGAAAAACGCCAGATCCTTCTGGTGGAGCATGAGATGATCTTAAATGCGCTGGCACTCCGCCATGTACAGGAAGCGAAGCAGGCAGTCAGAGTGCATATCGATAATCAGGAAATTACCATTCTCAAGAATTTAAAGGAGCAGGAAAATGACGTTCAAAGAAAAGTATCTGGCCGGAGAAATTGAGTTCGAGGCAATTGACGACTATATTGATATCTGGAATAATAGTGATGATGAGCGCACGCTGGCAAAATTCCTGGGCCTCAACGCGGAAGAAGAGGATGTCTGGATCGATGACAGCGATGAAGCGTTAAAAGAGCTGTTGGATCGACAGCGCGGTTAAATCGCCGTATGGCATGTATCGTTTAGAAATGACCGGTTCTATATGACCGGCCCGAAAGAAACATCAGAAAGGGGAACGAACTATGACCACAGTAACTCTCGGAAAGACCGGTATCACCGTAAACAAGAATGGATTTGGCGCACTGCCGATCCAGAGAATCTCAAAAGAGGAAGCTGCCAAGCTTTTAAGAAAAGCTTATGACAACGGAATCAACATGTTTGACACAGCGAGAGCATATTCCGACAGCGAAGAGAAGATCGGATATGCACTGAGCGATGTCCGCAATGACATTATTATTACATCCAAAACCATGGCGAAGACCGTGGATGCGTTCTGGAAAGATCTGGAGACCAGCCTTACTTTATTAAAGACGGACCATATCGATGTTTACCAGTTCCACAATCCGCCGTTCTGCCCGAAGCCGGGTGATCAGTATGGTCTTTACGAGGCAGCACTGAAAGCAAAAGAGCAGGGCAAGATCCTCCACATCGGTATTACAAACCATCGTCAGTCTGTAGCGAACGAGGCAATCGACTCCGGTCTTTATGAGACATTACAGTTCCCGTTCTGCTATCTCTGCAGTGATGAGGATATTGCGCTGGTGAAGAAATGTAAAGAGCACGATATGGGCTTTATTGCTATGAAAGCGCTGTCCGGCGGTCTGATCACAAATTCTGCTGTGGCATATGCGTTCGAGGCACAGTTTGATAATGTACTGCCGATCTGGGGCGTTCAGAGAGAGCATGAATTGGATGAGTTCTTAAGCTACATAGACAATCCGCCGACGATGACAGACGAAATCAAAGCAATTATCGAAAGTGACAGAAAGCAGTTATACGGAAGCTTCTGCCGTGGATGCGGTTACTGTATGCCATGTCCAGTGGGAATTGAGATCAATAACTGTGCAAGAATGTCCTTATTACTGCGTCGTTCTCCGTCTGCGAAACAGCTTTCACCGGAGGGACAGGCAAAGATGATGAAGATCAAGGACTGCTTACACTGCAATCAGTGTATGAGCAAATGTCCATATGGCCTGAATACACCGGAGCTTCTTGCGAGAAACTTAAAGGACTACGAGGAAGTGCTGGCAGGTAAGGAAATGACACCGACTAATTTCTAGTCAACGGAGGAGGAAGCACGCAATGATTACAATGCTTGGAAATCATCTGTGTAAAGATTGTGTTGCAGCATGTGCGGAGATCGAGAGACAGCATCTTCCGATAGAGTTCCATGATATGGAAACGTCCATGGAGTATCTGAAGGAGTTTTTAAAGGTTCGCGAAGGTCATCCGGAGCTGTTCGAGGAGTGCAGAAAGAACAATTCCATTGGCATTCCGGTGTTTGTGCTGGAAGATGGAACTGTTACATTTAGCTGCGAGGAAGCGTTCGAGGCGGCGAAAAGGATCAAGGCGCCAGTCGTGACCATGGTGGGAACCCACCTCTGTCCTGGCTGCCGTGCGCGTCTGGAGGAAATCAGAGAAGAGGGGCTGAATGTGGAGTTCCATGATATCCTTGAGAACTTGCAGGATATGCGCCTGTTCTTAAAGATCCGCGAGGGTCATCCGGAGATTTACGATGAGATCAGAAACGTGGGACGCGTCGGTGTTCCGGTGTTTATTTTGCCGGATGGAACCGTTACGATCGATGGGGATCTTGCGATGGATGAGATGAGAAAACTGAAATAGAACCAATAAAAGACGTTCCGCTGTGGTCGGTTTTTGCGACCTGGCGGAACGTCTTTTTATCGTTCTTTACAGACATCGATCCAGTTAGTGGATCCGGAGAAGTGTTCCAGTTCGGCAAGCGTCAAACGAACGGCGCTGTTGCCGCTTCCGGCGGCTGGGTAGACGATGTCAAAGCGTTTTAAGGATTCATCCAGGTAGACGTCGATTCCGTCTTTGATGACGAAGGGGCAGACTCCGCCTGGTGCATGGCCGATCAGTTCTTCGACCTGGTCGCCTGGGATCATTTTTGCTTTGGCATGGAACAGTTCTTTGTATTTTTTGTTGTCGACTTTTACGTCACCGGCGGTCAGGATGAGGATCGGATGGTCACCGATCAGAAAAGAGAGGGTCTTGGCAATGCGCGCCGGTTCGCAGCCGACGGCTTCTGCGGCCAGTTCAACGGTGGCACTGGAGTGGTCGAGCCAGAGGACTTTTTCTCCGGCGCCCTGGGATTCAAAGAAATGTTTTACTTTATCAAAAGACATGGAATCACCTCGGATGTTCGTTATTTTGAAAATAAGTATACTCTTTGGGCGGGGGAACGTCAATGGAAAGTGGACGGTTTGTGGAGATGCGTGAATTTCTTGAGTGGAAAAATGGGGCTGATGCAGTTATAATAGAGGAAAAAGTGAGGAGAGGCGGAGGTAATGATGAGACAGTGGGAAAGTGGAAAAATGAAGGCAGTTATTGGAAGAGCATGTGAGACCGGGCAGGTATCGGATGCTGCAAAGTTATTCGTGGTGGATGAGGCTGTGAAGGCCAGAAGGTTTCACCAGAGCTTTCAGGAGTATGCACCGACCCCTCTAGTTTCGCTGGATGGGCTGGCGGCGATGCTTGGGGTGAAGAGCATTCATGTGAAGGATGAGAGTTTCCGGTTCGGGCTCAATGCGTTTAAGGTGCTCGGCGGAAGTTATTGTATTGGAAATTATGTGGCGAAGAAGCTGGGGATGGATGTCGGGGAACTGACGTATGAGTTCCTCGTGAGTCCGGAAGTGAAGGAGAAGCTTGGAAAGATCACGTTTGTGACTGCGACAGATGGAAATCATGGGCGTGGAATTGCATGGACGGCGAATCGGCTGGAACAGGGCTGCGTGGTCTTGATGCCGAAGGGAAGTGCGACGGAGCGGTTGGAGAATATCCGGGCTCTTGGTGCCGAGGCGTGGATCACGGATGTGAATTATGACGATACGGTTCGAATGGCTACGGAGCTGGCGGACAAGAATGGCTGGGTGCTTGTGCAGGATACGGCATGGGACGGTTATACGGAGATTCCTGGCTGGATCATGCAGGGATATATGACCATGGGCAGTGAGATTGTGGAGCAGTTGGATGGAATCCGGCCGACGCATGTGTTCCTGCAGGCCGGTGTTGGGGCCATGGCTGGCGCGCTGACGGGATTCTTGTCGGATTATTATGATGGAAAGAGCGGTGATGCACCGGAAGACGCAGCAAAAGATCCGGTCATAGTAATCGTAGAGCCGGACAAAGCGGACTGCATTTTTAAGACAGCTCAGGCGAACGATGGAATGCTTCATGCTGTGACCGGTGATCTGAATTCGATTATGGCGGGAATTTGCTGTGGAGAGGCGTGCACCATTGGATGGGATGTGCTGAAGGAAAGAGTCGATGGCTTCGTTTCCATGGACGACAGCATTGCGGCGCGCGGAATGAGAATTCTCGGAAATCCGGCGGGAAATGACGGGCGTGTGATTTCCGGTGAAAGTGGTGCAGCGACGCTGGGATTTGCGGCATCGCTTTTTATGGAGCCGGAGTTTGAGGCGTTGAAGGAAATGCTTGGAGTTGATGAGAACTCTAGGATTCTTTGCATTTCCACGGAAGGTGCGACGGATATGGCCGGCTATCAGAGGATCGTTTGGGACGGCTGGTACGCGAATAAGTAGAAAAATGAAGCAGGGCGCGACTACAAAGTCACGCCCTGTTTGAATATTGCCAGGTCATGGAACCCGGCTTTTTCGCTGCAAAGCTTTTCGCCGGATGCCACGGCAAGTACATATCGGAAAAATTCTTCGGCCACTTCTTTCATCGGCTGGTCTTCCACAAGAACGCCGGCGTTGAAGTCGATCCAGTTGGATTTCTTGCTGGCAAGTGCCGAGTTGGTGGAAATCTTCATGGTCGGCACCGGGCAGGCAAACGGGGTACCGCGGCCGGTGGTGAAGAGCACAATGTGTGCGCCGGCGGCTGCCAGTGCGGTGGAGGCAACAAGGTCATTGCCCGGGGCACTGAGAAGATTCAGGCCCGGTGTTTTCACTGTTTCGCCGTAAGCCAGGACGCCTCGCACCAGAGTACTTCCGGATTTCTGGGTACATCCTAAGGATTTATCTTCCAGAGTAGAAATTCCGCCCTCTTTGTTTCCCGGTGACGGATTTTCGTAGATGGTCTGGTTATGGCTCTTGAAGTAATTTTTAAAGTCATTGATCAGGTCCACGGTCTGCAGGAACAGTTCTTCGGTCGCGCAGCGGTTCATGAGCAGCGTTTCTGCGCCGAACATTTCCGGCACTTCTGTCAAAATCGTCGTTCCGCCGTGAGCGACCAGCATGTCGGAGAATCGTCCCACCAGAGGATTTGCCGTGATACCGGAAAGTCCGTCGGAGCCGCCGCATTTCAGGCCGATGATCAGTTTTGCTGCACGGACCGGCTCGCGCTTGAACTTCGCGGCATAGTCAATCAGCTGCCGGATGGCTTCAAGGGAAGCTTCGATCTCATCTTCGTGGTCCTGCGAAACGATAAACTTCACGCGGCGTTCATCATATTCGCCGATGTATGGCTTCAATGTCTCAATTCCGCTGTTTTCACAGCCTAACCCAAGGACCAGAACACCGCCCGCGTTTGGATGATTGATGAGATCTGCGAGGATTTTTCTTGTGTTTTCCTGGTCATCGCCCATCTGGGAGCAGCCGTAGGGATGCGGGAATGCGATGACTTCCTCGACAGAGCCTTTTAAGAAAGCATTGGCCTGTCTGGCGATGGAAGCTGCCACATTGTTGACACAGCCGACAGTCGGGATGACCCAGATTTCGTTTCGCACGCCGACTTTGCCGTCGGGGCGGTTGAAGCCCAGGAAAGTAGCGTGATCGTGCGTGGAGACAGACTGTGAGGAGTGCCGGGAATCTACGCTGGTCACTTTGGAACCGATGCCGGATTCTGTTTCAGCATACGAAGATGCCTGAACTTTCACTTCATCCACTGGCTCATATGTATATTCTAACAGATCCCCAAGTGCAGTTTTCAAGTTATGGACATGGATCCAGTCTCCGCTCCGAATCGGAGCTGCCGCCAGGCCGATCCGGCATCCGTATTTCACCACATCGCCGCCTATAGGAATATCTGCAATCGCCATTTTATGTCCGGCAGGAATATCATCGTTGGCAATCACCGTAAGACTGGCCAAACATTTGCCGTCCGTATGACCTGCGCCGTCGGTCACCACGATTTCAGTGCCTTTTTTCAGCGTCTGCAATGCCACGATTACATTGTCTTTATCATTGATTTTTAAGAAATTCTGCATAATGCCGCCCTCATACCGTTTTCATGGATGTCCTGCAGGTGCGCCGCGATGGTTTCTGTCAGTCCTTTGATTTCTCCTAAATTCCGTCCAAAGAAATCTTCTCTTCCTAAAAATGCCTCTGCAAATTCCTGGAATGGTCGCCCGGAATACTCACGGAAGAAGGTAAGGACCGCCATGTCATCCATAATTTTATATTCCTGCTCTCCCCGGTGGCCAATGAGAGCATTTTCGCGGATCTCTGAACCGGTATAGAATGCCATCAGCGCAGCCAGTGAGAAAGTCAGGCGTGCCGGTAACGCTCCGGTCTTTTCAATATATGCAAGGAAGCTTGGCATGCAGCGTGCCCGCCATTTGGAAACAGAGTTCAGTGAAATGGAAAGAAGCGCATGCTTTACATACGGATTGTTGAATCGCGTCACAACCGCATCAGCGAATTCCACCAGGTCTTCTTTCGGGAGTGCCAGCGTAGGAATCACTTCCTCATGCAGTGTCTTCATCATGAAAGTCCGGATATCGTCATCGTCCATGGACTCTTTCACGATATCATTTCCGGCCAGATAAGAAGCCAGAACAAAGGAGGTGTGGGCACCGTTTAAAATACGGACTTTTCGCTGTTTGTACGGTTTATGATCATGAGTGTAAATGATCGGAAGTCCGGCTGCCGGGAGTGGGAGTTCTGCGGAAATATCGCGATCGCTTTCGATGACCCATAGAGCGAACGGCTCGCCTGTCACCATCAAGTGGTCGATGTAGCCAAGTTTCGCCCATTCTTCCTCTTCGGATGCCTTCGGATAACCAGTAATAATGCGATCGACCAGAGTGGAGGTGAACACACAGGCCTCCTCCAGCCACTTGGCGAAGGCCTCTCCTAGACCCCAAAGCTCCACAAACTGCATCACGCACTGCTTCAGCACAGCGCCGTTATCATCGATCAGCTCCGCCGGCAGCATGACAAGACCTTTTTCCATGTCGCCGCCAAAGGTCTCGAAGCGATGATACAAAAATTTCGTCAGTTTTCCCGGGAATGTGTTCGGCGGATCGAGCTCAAACCGGTCGGTCTCATCAAACACGATACCTGCCTCCGTCGTGTTGGAAACAACAAACCGCAGCGTATCGAGTTCCGCCAGTTTCATATATTTCTCATGCTCTGCATATGGATGGACTGCGTCGGCAACGCTTGTGACCACGCGGTTTAATACCTTCGCTTCGTCATCCACCATACCCCTGAGCGACACTGTATACTGGCAGTCCTGGGCATGAAACTGATCAAGGTTTCCGCCGTCCCGCGGCTTAACAAGCACAATGCTGCCATCAAATTTTCCCTGTTCATTTGCGATATCGATCATATGGTCAACGAATCCACGAAGGAAATTGCCTTCGCCAAACTGGACGACCTTGATCGGCCGTTGGACCGGATGCGTCATGTTCTTATTTAAAACGTCCATGGAATCCTCCATTCTGCAAAATTGCCTATACCAGAATTTTACTGGATGCAATTGGAATCGTCAATGTATTTACTTGCATTGAAATGTATGTTCCGATATAATTTGATTAGGTATGTTTAAGCTGACAATGTGTGTATTTTTATAGAATTCCGATTATTTGACCGCGTGTGAAGAAAGAGGGAAAAAGAATGAAAACGATTTTGATCAATCAGCCGGGCGAAATTAAAGTGACCGACACTCCGATGCCGGAGGTAAAAGAGGGAGAGGCATTGTTAAAAATCTGTTACTGCGGCATTTGCGGCGCAGATGTTGCAAGCTATACAGGAAACCAGCCGTTCACAACTTACCCAAGAATTCCGGGCCATGAGTTCAGCGCAAAGATCGTGACTGTGCCGGAAAATAATCTCGGTCTGAAACCGGGCGATATCGTAACAGCCAATCCGTATTTCAACTGCGGCCACTGTTATTCCTGCGAACGCGGATTCGTGAACTGCTGTACTGATAACCAGACCATGGGCGTGCAGCGAGACGGAAGTTTCTGCGAATATGTGGCAATGCCGATCGAGCGCATAATTCCAGGCATGGGACTGGATGCAAAGCAGCTGGCGCTCATTGAGCCGTTTTCCATCAGCTGGCACGCGTTATCCAGAGCGAAAATTGAACCGACAGACAAAGTCCTTATCGTGGGTGCCGGCCCGATCGGTCTGTTTGCGCTGATCAGTGCGAAGCTTCGCGGCGCAACTGTGTACATTTCTGATCTGTTACAGGGACGTCTTGAGACTGCGCTGGAGTATGGAGCAGACGGCGTGATCAACGTGTCTGAACGCGATTTCATGGAAGCAGTGAACGAGATTACCGACGGAAAAGGCTTTGATGTCTGCGTGGAAGCATGCGGTCTGTCCCAGACATTTTTAAATTGCATTGACGCGGCGGCATTTGCGGCGAACATTATTCTGATCGGCAACGGCAAGAAAGATACCACATTCCTGCATTCTATTTTATTAAAGAAGGAACTGAACGTATTTGGCAGCCGAAACTCCTACACCAAGGACTTTAAGGCACTGATCCAGATGGTGGCAGCAGGAAAAGTGGATGTGATGAAGATGGTCAGCGCGATTTACCCGATGGACGAGGCAGATGAAGCGTTCAAGGCGCTGGTGAATAATGATGGCAGTCTGAAGAAAGTTTTAATTGAGATAAGTAAGTAAAAATCAGGGGAAGCAATCTGATGATAGATGGGCACTTACACCTTTGGTATATAGAGAGTGAGAGAAAGTAAAAAATGAAAGAAAATACATTGAAAAAAGATTTTACGCAGGGAAGTATTCCCAAACAGCTTTTCTGGTTCATGCTTCCATTCATGGCGTCCAATGGCCTTCAGGTGCTGTACAGTACGGTCGATATGGTCATTGTCGGCCGTTATGTCGGCACAGCCGGAATTGCTGCGGTTTCCCAGAGCAGTCTGATTTTGAACTTTGCGACCATGGTCTGTCTCGGATTTTCCAACGCGGGCCAGATTCTGGTATCACAGGCATTGGGGGCAGGAAAAACCCGGGAGACCAATGATATCATTGGAACACTTTTTACTGTAATTCTCAGCATGGGAGTGATTTTTTCGGCTGTGATCCTGGTATTGCGGCACCTGATCCTGCAGATCATGAATATTCCGGCGGAATCTTATGACATGTCCATCGATTATATGGTAATCTGCGGCGCCGGCCTTGTGTTTACGGCTGGTTATAATATGGTGTCGGCGGTATTGCGAGGAATGGGAGATTCCAAGCGTCCGTTCATGTTCATCGGCATCGCATCTCTGATCAATCTGGTGCTGGATATCGTTTTTACCGGCATGATGGGATTTGGAGTAGCCGGTGCGGCGTGGGCGACGATTATCGGCCAGGCGGTGTCCTTTATTTTCTCCCTCTGGTATCTCTACCGCAACAAAGAGGGATTCGGGTTTGATTTCCAGCCAAAGAGCTTCAGTCCGAAAAAGAAATATGTCGGCTTGATCTTAAGCCTTGGCACACCGATGGCAATTCAGTCCGGCTGCATTAATATTTCCATGATGTACGTGAATTCTATGAATAACAGCGTGGGCGTAGTGGCATCTGCAACCTTCGGTGTGGGCTGTAAGATTGATGACATTATCAATAAGATCGCTCAGGGTATCCAGCATGCAGCACTTCCGATGATCAGCCAGAATATCGCAGCCGGTGAAAATAAACGAAGCAAACAGGTCGTTCATTTTGCCTGGGTATATGCGACAATCCTTACGGTGATCTGTATGACCTTGTATGTGCTTGGCGGAGAACAGCTCTTCATGCTGTTCTCAGACGATCCGGCGGTACATGAACTGTCTGGTACCTTCATTTCCGCGATCCTTTGGATGTTCCCGGCATTTGCCATCATGCGTGGAACTCATGCATTCATCCAGGGAATCGGAAATGCGAAACTTGGTCTGGTTCTGTCCTTATTAGATGGAGTGGTCCTTCGAATCGGACTGAGCTGGCTGCTTGGTATTGTTCTTGATTTTGGGTTCTATGGTTTTGTCCTTGGTTATGGCCTCGCGCCATATGGCTGTGCGATTCCGGGTCTGATCTATTTCCTGTCCGGAAAGTGGGAGAAGAGAAAGACACTGGCAGAGCAGCTTTAATATAATAGGAAAGAGTTGGGAGAAGAACATGCAGGAAAAACGATTCCGCAACCAGATTTCATGGCTGATGTTTAGCTTCAGCATTCTGGTCATTTGGGTACATTCGTATAATGTAGAACTGTTCGCCGGCGGCCAGCAGGGGCCGGCCTGGGAACGTGCGGCCCAAATTGAGACATTCTGGTCGGTGGGGATCGGACAGATTGCAGTCCCTGGATTCTTTTTAATGTCTTCCTATTTATTTTTTAGAAATTTCTCATTGGAGA
Organism: Lachnospiraceae bacterium; assembly: GCA_017482945.1. GTDB lineage: Bacteria > Bacillota > Clostridia > Lachnospirales > Lachnospiraceae > Pilosibacter. The sequence continues at coordinate 7,958 of JAFUMF010000122.1, read as the reverse complement.
AATTGGCAGGGAAATGGAAAAGCCGGTTTTTCAGTGTGGCAGTTCCCTATGCGGTATGGAACCTGCTTTATTATCTGGGCTATGTGGCTGCAACGAGACTTCCGATGGTAGAGCGGGTCGTTGGTAAGGATCCGATTCCATTTACTATAGAAGAAACACTTCGCGCTGTGCTTCATTATAGCTATGCACCGATTTTCTGGTATCTGTACCAGCTGGTGATTTTGCTCGTTCTTGCGCCGGCAGTCTATGCACTGGTAAAAAATAAAATCATTGGTTTCTGTTACCTGGCGGCACTGATTGCCGCACTCTACTTCCGCATGGACACTGGTCATCCAAACACAGACGCACTGTTTTATTTTTCGTTTGCGGCTTATGCGGCAGTGCATTTTAGAACCTGGCTCGAAGCGAAAGGTACCGGTGACCGAATCCTAGCGGGTCTGGCAGTGATGATCGTGGCGATTTTCTGTTACGGAACCATGAAAACGCCCGGCACCAATGTGCTGTGGACGATCATGTACCGTCTTCTGACACCGGTCAGTCTGTTTTTGATGACATCGTCCGTGGAACTTCCCGAGACGAAGCCATGGATGCGCCAGAGTCTGTTCTTGTACGCGATCCACTTCATTGTGGTCCGGTTTATGAATAAAGGTTCGGCAATGATTTTGGCAGATGTTTTATCGGAGGAGATGATGTGCCCGGCGGCGCTTGGAATTTATTTTGCAATTCCGGTGGTCGTGGTCATGGTATCTTACCTGATGGCCCGGATTCTGTCCCACGTGGCTCCGCCACTGTGGCGGATTCTTTCCGGAGGCCGGAACCTGTAAAAAACCTTGTATTTATCAAGAAAAACCACTTGCAATCAAAAATATTCTATGTTATACTGACTAAGCTGTCTATATGGACAGGAGAATAGAGGCGTGACTGTCAGTCATGTACTAAATAATAGTGAGGTAAATATCATGAGAGAGGGAATCCACCCAAATTACTATCAGGCTAAAGTTGTTTGCAACTGCGGTAATGAATTTGTAACTGGTTCTACTAAGAAAGACATTCACGTAGAAATCTGTTCCAAATGCCATTCATTCTATACAGGTCAGCAGAAGGCTGCTTCCGCTCGCGGACGTATCGAAATGTTCAACCGTAAGTATGGTGTGAAATAAGACAAAATAGGTTTGATAACGAGGTTGAGCTTTTGGAAACGAAAACTCAACCTTTTTTCGTCACAAGAATGGTGGGCGTGCCCACTTGGATTTCGACTGCATCGGATGGTGTGGTTTTGGAGGTAAGTACAATTGAAATATTCCGGTATCGGGGGACAGGCATTAATTGAAGGTATCATGATGAAGAACAAAGACAATTACGCCATGGCTGTCAGAAAGCCAAATGGTGAGATTGCCGTTGAAAAAGATACCTATGTGAGTATGACAGAGAAGGTAAAGTTTTTTTCCCTGCCGTTTGTACGAGGAATCTTCAACTTTGCAGATTCTATGATTCTTGGAATGAAAACTCTGACCTGGTCAGCGTCCTTTTTTGAGGATGACGAGGAAGAGGAGGAGCCGGGAAAATTTGAGCAGTTTCTGATCGATAAATTCGGCGAAAAATTAGAGGAATACCTGATGCCGATCATTATGGCATTTTCCATGATTCTTGCAATTGCGATTTTCATGGTGCTTCCGCTTTTGATTGCCAGCGTATTCCGCAGATTTATCACATCTGAGACCGTGATGGCTGTTTTAGAGGGCTGCATCCGCCTTGGAATTTTTATTGGCTATGTGAAGTTGATCTCCAGAATGGAGGATATCAAGCGAACATTCATGTACCATGGTTCCGAGCACAAGTGCATCAACTGTCTGGAGCATGGCCTGGAGTTGACGGTGGAGAACGTTAGAAATAGTTCCAAGGAGCATAAGCGCTGCGGAACAAGTTTCCTTCTGATCGTTATGACCATCAGTATTCTGTTCTTTATGGTGGTTCGCGTGGAGACGGTCTGGCTTAGAATCGTAAGCAGAATTATTCTGATCCCGGTAATCGCGGGCGTTTCTTATGAGGTGCTTCGTCTCGCGGGAAGATATGACAACATGATCATGAATCTCATCAGCATTCCGGGTATGTGGATGCAGGGCCTGACAACAAAGGAGCCGGATGATTCTATGATCGAGGTCGCGATCGCATCGGTAGAGGCGATTTTTGACTGGAGAGCGTATTTAGAAGAGACTTTCCCGGAGAAGTATCCGAAGGGACATTTTGAAAAAGCGGAGGAAATCGCATGATGGAATCCGGAATGACCTGGGGCCAGGTTCTGGCAGAAGGTCAGGAACGTCTTAAAAACGCCGGAGTTGCGGAATACAGTCTGGATGCATGGTACTTGTTTGAGCATGCGTTTGGAATCAGCCGGATGCAGTATTTTATGTGTTCTGCCCAGAAGGCTGAGCCGGAGGAAGCTTCATGGCGGGAGTTCGAGGACGGAATTGCAAGGCGTGCACAGAGAGAACCGCTTCAGCATATCCTGGGAACGCAGGAATTTATGGGACTTGAGTTTTATGTAAACCGACATACTCTGATTCCAAGACAGGATACAGAAACGCTGGTGGAGACGGTGCTTGGGAACCATAAAGAGAAGGAGATAAAGCTTCTTGATATGTGTACCGGTTCCGGCTGCATTGCGGTCAGCCTGACGGCACATGGCGGATATGCCCATGTGGAGGCGGCTGATATTTCAAAAGAAGCACTGCGTGTTGCTGAAAAGAATGCTGAGAAACTGTTGTCTGGAAGGCAGCTGATTCCGGCAAGTGAAAGCGCGAATGTGGAAAAGGATCCGGCTGCTGCGACCGGCCGGGAAATGATCCGGTTCCGCCACAGCGATATGTTTTCAGCGTTTTATGAGACAGAAGATAGATTTGACATCATTGTTTCCAACCCGCCGTACATCCCAAGTGATGTGATCGAGGAGTTGGAGCCGGAGGTCCGGGACTTCGAACCGAGAAGTGCGCTGGATGGTACGGCAGACGGTCTGTTTTTTTATGAATTGCTGGCACGAGAGTGCGGCAGATTTTTAAAGGAAAACGGAGCCGTATATTTTGAAATCGGACATGACCAGGGCGAGGCGGTGAAACAGCTGCTGGATGCCCAGGGATTTATAGATACAAGAGTAATCAAGGATTTGGCAGGAAATGACCGGGTGGTCTGCGGAAGATGGCAGAACATACACTGTCTGGTCTAGGTTCTGCAGGAGGTTCAAAATGTTTGACCGTTTAGAAGATATTGTAAAACACTACGAAGAAATTATGTTTGAACTGAGCAACCCGTCTGTTACAGAGGATCAGAGAAAATTCCGTGCGCTGATGAAAGAGCAGGCGGATCTGACTCCGTTAGTAGAGACATATAAAAAGTATACTCAGGCTAAACAGACTGTAGAAGACAGCCTTCTTCTTCTTGAGGAGGAGACTGACGAAGAGATGAGAGAGCTTGCAAAAGAAGAGCTGTCCGATGCGAAGAAGGAGATCGAGGATCTGGAGAACAAGATTAAGATCCTGCTTCTTCCGAAAGACCCGAACGATGACAAGAACGTTATCGTTGAGATCCGTGCAGGCGCAGGCGGAGACGAGGCTGCATTATTCGCTGCCGAGTTATACCGCATGTATGTGCATTACGCAGAGCGTCAGAGATGGAAATGCGAGCTGATCAACGTAAGTGAGAGTGGAATCGGCGGCATGAAGGAAGTTGAATTCATGATCACAGGTCAGGGCGCATATTCTAAATTAAAATATGAGTCCGGTGTTCATCGTGTACAGCGAGTTCCGGAGACTGAATCCGGCGGCCGTATCCACACATCCACAGCAACGGTTGCAATTATGCCGGAGGCTGAGGAGTTTGATATTGTGATCGATGATAAAGATATCCGTATCGACGTAATGCGTGCGTCCGGTAACGGTGGTCAGTGTGTCAACACAACTGACTCCGCGGTACGTCTGACACATATGCCGACCGGTATCGTAATCTACAGCCAGACTGAGAAGTCCCAGCTGCAGAACAAGGAAAAAGCATTCCGTTTACTTCGTTCCAAGTTATACGACATGGAGCTTGAGCGCCGCCAGAATGAGGAGGCAGCAGAGCGCCGCAGCCAGATCGGTACAGGTGACCGTTCCGAGAAGATCCGTACTTACAACTTCCCGCAGGGCCGTGTAACTGAGCACAGAATCAAACTGACTCTGTACAGAATCGAAGCGATCATGAACGGTGACATCCAGGAAATCATCGACAGCTTAATTGCGGCTGATCAGGCAGCAAAGCTTGCAAAGATGAACGAAGATATCTAAGAAGGTTAGTATATGAAACAAGAATCTAATTTTTCACCGGTCCGATTTGGAATTAAGGTGCTTCAGGGATCTTTGATTGGACTTGGTGCAGTACTTCCGGGCATTTCCGGCGGAGTTCTCTGTGTTGTATTTGGTATATACAAGACGATCATGGAATTTCTGGCGGACCCGCTCCGTACGTTTAAGACCCATATTCCGAAGCTGATTCCCATCGGAATCGGCGGTGTGATCGGTTTTCTCGGAGTCGCAAACCTGCTTTCCATTTTACTGGAAAAGTATCCGGATCCGTCCGTCTGCCTCTTTGTAGGTCTGATCACCGGTATGCTTCCGTCTCTGTTCCGAGAGGCTGGTAAGGAAGGAAGAAGCAATGCATCTTTCGTGTCCATGGTGATCGCCATGGCTGCGGTATTTGCGCTGCTCATCGGACTCAAGGTGTTATCCGTCCAGATCACACCGAATCTGGTTTGGTACTTATTCTGTGGATTTTGTCTTGCTCTTAGCGTAATCGCTCCGGGCATGAGCTTTTCCACGCTGCTGATGCCGCTTGGCTTATATGAGCCGTTCGTGGCGGGAATCGGTCATCTGGATATGTCTGTGTGCATTCCGGGCGGAATTGGTGCGCTGGCGACGGTGATCCTGTTTTCCAGAGCAGTGAATGCCTTGTTTGACCATTATTATTCCGCAGCGTTCCATGCAATCATCGGCGTTGTGATCGCGGCGACCATTATGATCGTACCGTTTGGAAGCTTTACCGCATCTATGACCGGTTGTATCGTAAATGTGATCTGTATTGTCATTGGTATTGTGGCAGCACTTGCCCTTGATAAGTTCAACCAGAAATTTGATGTAGAATAAGAGAAATGGCCAGAGCAGATCTGGCATAAGAAAAACCTCGCATCAGCGATAACATTTGCTGATGCGAGGTTTTTGTGTTTGAAATAAGCAAGGTCAGAAAAATCATGATTTCTTCTGGGCTTGGAGCGGATGTTTTTAATCAGCATACTGGTCCAATACGTTCTGAATACGCTCTTTTACCATTGCAGCCAGTTCAACCGTTTTGAGTGGTTTGTATTCTTCGTACAGGATCGGCTCTAAGAAATGGAGCTGGACAGTCATCGGACCGATGCCTTTGTCTTCAAGGACTTTGCTGCTGTTGATAAATACGAACGGAACGATCGGGCATTTTGCTTTCTGGGCAGATTTGAAGCTTCCTGCGTGGAAGTCGCCCATCTTGTTGCCGTTTTTGCTTCTGGTTCCTTCCGGGAAGATTACGACATTTTTCTTGTCCTCGACAACATCTTTTGCCACTTTTAAGATGACTTCCATGGACTGGCGCACGTCTTCACGATCCATCTGGTAGGAGTCTGTGCAGGCGATGACCTGGTCTAAGAACGGAATGCCGGATAATTCTTTCTTAAATACCGCAGCGATCGGCATCTCACAGGCAGCGATCAGAGCAACAGCATCGAAAAAGCCCTGATGGTTTCCGTAGAGAAGGAAGCCGTTTTCCTTCGGCATATTTTCTTTTCCGTAGACCTGAAAGTCGAGGTTTCCGGAAGTGACAGCCAGATTCATGATGTAACGGATGTGATCGTACATTTCCTGTCTGGAATATTTGTCGGTGTTCTTCGCGTACTTGCAGAGCTTGAACCAGGCACCAGGCACGCGCCAGAAATTACGTAAGCACATTAATAAAATACGATTCATGAGATAATCTCCTTCGTCTGTGAATTTGATATGATAGAACATCCAATCTCTTCTAGTTTATCATATGATTTTTCCTGGGACAACTCCATTCTACAGGAAAGATGTTTGCGAAATGTTAAACTATGTGGTAAAATTTCAATTACTCAGGGAAACAGGTGCAAGACCTGTGCGAGCCCGTCGCCGTGAGGCACAAAAAACGATTGTTCTGACCCGGAGCCACATCCGGGGACAAGCCATTGGAGAAATCTGAGAAGGCGGAACAATACGTGCCAAGCCGGAATATCTGAGCCAAGACCTCCATACCGATGCCGCGAGTGCCGGCCCCAGGAGGAAAAAAGAATAAGGAGACAAAGAAGATGAAAATGAAACGTATGAAAAAGGCGTTGTCATTGATCCTTTGTATGGTGCTGATTGTGGCTATGGCACTGTTTACAACTGGTTGCAATGGCAATGCAGGAAAAGAGACCGCGGCCCAGGCGACCGTGGCAACGGAAGCTGCGACAACTGTGGCAGAAACAGCGGAAGCGGCAACACCGACAGAAGCACCGGCATCTGAGACGGTGGAAACAGGAGCCAAATTGGCGACGAAGGAAGTGACTGTCCTTGGTGAAGGAAGCAAGTCTTTCGAGTTTTCCGTAGTAGACATGGACGGAAATGAGACCTGGTTTGAAATTCACACAGACGAGGAGACTGTCGGCGCGGCGCTTCTTGCAGTTGAACTGATTGCAGGTGAGGAAGGACAGTATGGTCTTTATGTCAAAGAAGTAAACGGAATCACTGCAGATTATGACAAAGATCAAACATACTGGGCATTCTTTGTGAACGACGAATACGGTACAACCGGCGTGGATACAACTGGAATTGAGGAAGGTACCGTTTACTCCTTCCGTGTTGCCAAGTAGGTATGAAGCTGACTGCCAGAGAGACTGCGATCTTTGCGATGCTGGGAGCATTGATGTACGCTTCGAAAGTCATTATGGAATTTGCACCGAACGTGCATCTCATTGGCGTATTCATCATTGCAATGACGGTCGTTTATCGAAAAAAAGCTTTATATCCGATTTATGTGTTCGTATTCCTGACCGGCTTGCTGAATGGTTTTTCCGCATGGTGGATCCCATATCTGTATATTTGGACAGTACTTTGGGCGGTAACAATGCTGTTGCCGAGGAAACTTCCGAAAAAGGCTGAGCCATTCGTATATATGGCAGTGTGTGCGCTCCATGGATTTTCCTACGGAACGCTATATGCACCGGCTCAGGCAATTATGTTCGGCCTGAATTTTACGGGAATGGTATCATGGATTATCGCGGGACTGCCGTTTGATATGATTCACGGTGTCAGCAACTTCTTCTGCGGCATTCTGATCATGCCGATCATATCGACTTTAAGGCTGGCTGAGAGAAGTTCCAACATCAACTGATGGGGATAAAAATGAGTTGTATTTTGCGAGAAATTTGATATAATATACTTAGAAAAGGCAACCGCCACAGAGTGGTTGACCAAATGATACGGGTAAAAAACCTTCCTACACTCGGGCAAAGTACAGGGGAGGTTTTTTATTGCATTAACGACAAATCATATAAATGAATGTCAGCAGTGCCAAGAGGAACATTCCAAACGACATAAGGTCATTAAAATCGAAATAATTCTTCATGAGCATCACCTCCATTCTATGTAGAATAGAGGCCAACCACCCTGTAACACGATTGCCACCAGCTGAAAGCTGTGCAAGAATCATTATAACACAAAAAAAGGTAGAACACAAGTTCGAAAAAACACTACTGCAGAAAAATACAGTAGTGTTTTTTTAGTGTCGGATAAGCCAGGTAAATCCAGTGGGCGTTTACCTTGGCTGAATATTTACAAAAGAAAAATAGAAACAAGCAATATAGCACTTGCCGCAATCGGAACCGTCACGGTGTCCATACCGTT
>JAFUMF010000121.1 GCA_017482945.1 Lachnospiraceae bacterium | reverse complement strand
GATATTATGCGGGAAATACTCTAGCGAATCAAATGGGGCTGTCTGTGCAAGTGCCAATGAAAGACGAGATTGTCAGTAATAATATGGCTGCTATTGTCCGAGAAGTAGAAATTGGAAATAGGAAATTTGTGATAAGGAAGCCTCGTGTGGAAGTGACAAATGAAAATTATAAGGTTCTTCAATTGCTGGAAATTTTGAAAGATCTGGAAAATTATTGTGATGGGGATATTGATAATGCCAAACGAAGATTGGATATATATATAAAAAAGAATCGTATTACACGCTCGGAATTGGATCGATATATAGATTATTTCCCATTACAAACATACAAATATGTTTATACAATGAGGTTGGATCATGTACTTGCATAATAATAGAAGCTTATTTGAGGAGATAATTGAAGCAACAGCAGAGAAATTTGGTCTGTCGCCTGCAATGATTGAAAAAGACTATTATGTCACAATGATTTTGAAAGAACTGAACCAGAGGTGCGAGAATGTGGTATTTAAAGGGGGAACATCCCTTTCTAAATGCTATAAGATAATTAATAGATTCTCAGAAGACATTGATATTACTTTTTCAGAGCATATTGGGGAATCCAGACGAAAAAAGTTAAAGTATGAAGTTCTTGGAGGATTAAGCAAAGATTTAGGAATGCCAATTGAAAATTGGGACCGAATACGAAGCAAGAAGAATTATAATTGCTATATGTTTAGTTATGAATCGGTATTTTCATTGGATGAAACTTTGCCAACGGAAATTAAATTGGAAACTGCCTTGGCATCGTACGCATTTCCAACAGAGACGAAAGAGGTGGATAGCTATGTGTATCAATTCTTGGTGGGCAGAGATACAAATTTGATTGAACAATATGGGATGGAAGTTTTTAAAATGAAGGTTCAGTCATTGGAAAGAACTTTCGTGGACAAGGTTTTTGCGTTGTGCGACTATTATTTACAGGATAAATCATTGAGATATTCTAGACATTTATATGATATCCATAAACTGAATCCACATATAGAGAAAAATGCTAGTTTAAGAGAGCTGGTACGCGAAGTAAGAAGACATAGACAAGGAATGAGAATTTGTCCGTCTGCTGAAAGAGGAGTAAATATTCAAAAACTGGTTTATAGATTCTGCACAGAGGAATTTTACAAAGAAGACTACTTGAAAGTGACAGAATACTATTTGGCTGACAATGTTTCTTATGATGAAACAATAAATACAATATGTGGGATTGTAGATGCTGGAGTTTTTGATGAGTAATTATAAGTAGAACCACTGCCAACAAAGCAGTGGTTCGTTATATTTTATATGGAATTAGACTTACGCTTTCGCTTCTTCTGCCTGAACCTCCGGCGGAGCGTCCGGTACGAAGAAGGAGAATATGCATGCTGCAACTGCGATTGCTACGAGGATCCACATAACCACCGGAATACTTGTGTTGTCTGCAACTTTTCCGAGTAATGGGGATACGACGCCGCCGAAGCTGGAGGCAAGGCCCATTGTAATACCGGAAGCAAGGCCGATGTGGTTCGGGATGAATTTCTGACCGAGTGCTACGGACGGGCTGAATGCGAAGTTTAAGAACATCGCGGTCGGAACCAGCATGATCGTGCAGAGCAGTACGTTTCTGGACATGGTAACTGCGATCAGGCACGGGATCATAAGAACGAGGCCTGCGCGGATCGTCTTGTTGAAACCGTATTTGTCGGCCAGGTTACCGCCGATGAGGGTAGCAACGGCGCCGGACAGAGAAATGATCGTTGTTACGGAACCGGAAACTTCCTCGGACTGCATGAGGACGCTCATCCAGAACAGCGGAATAAATGTTGTCATACCCATGCTCAAAGTGGAACGGAGGAAAACAACAAAGGTCAGTTTTCCAAAAGCACCCCAGTCATCTTTCTGACCTGCTGCGATGGCAGCTTTTGTTTTCTTCGTGCCTTCTGCAGCGAATTCAGCCAGGTTTCCATGCTGGGTTACCATGAAGGCTGCCATTACGAATGCCGGAACTGCAAGGATCGATGCACCGCGAAGATCGCCGCCGAGCATTGTAATACCGAAAACAGCTAACATCGGGCCGATTGCGCCGCCCATGTTACCGCCAACGGAGAATAAGCTGATGCCTTTACCCTTTTTTGCACCGGATACATAGTTTGCCATACGGCCGCCGTCCGGATGGAACAGGGCAGAACCGATTCCGGTGAATGCAACTGCAACGAACATCAGCCAGTAGTTGTCGATGAAACCTAACATAGAGATACCGCAGCCTGCCATGAAGATACCTAAGGACATGAGCCACGGACGAGATGTTTTGTCAGCCATGCTTCCGAAGACCGGCTGGATCACGGAGCCGATGCTGCTCAGCGCGAATGTCAGGCCGGCAGCCTGGGTGTAAGTGATGCCTTTCTGGGCAATGAGGAATGGCAGGATCGCAGGGAGTGCGCCGCCGCCCAAGTCTGCACACAGATGACCGAGCATCATGATATAGCTGTAGACTGATTTCTTGAATTTCATTTGTATTTCCTCCCAAAGATGTTACTTTGCCAACATTTATTGTAGCACAACTGGAAGATAACGGCAATCGTAAAAATGGGTAGGTCGGAAATTGTGGATGGCATGGATGGAGGTGTGGAAAATGGCATGGCGGTGTGGTAGAATGAAGGAAACAGGGAGGGATACAGATGAAGAAGAAACATTTAATTCAGGCAATTTGCGGTGCGGCAGCTCTGGCTTGGTGCGCCTATCGCGACTGGAAGTATCCGATTCAGCCGGCTTATTGGCTGATGAATAAATTTGTGGTCCCGGCGGGATTTTTGAAGATTCCGCTGATTCAGAAGGCGAACCGGATGATGGAGCGGATGCCTTTGCCAGAAGTGCCGGATGGGATGACCAGGGAGACCATGTGGGCAGTTTCGAAGGATGGAGAAAAGGTTCGGCTGACTGTTTATGGAATGGAAGAGGAAAAGGAGCCGATGCCGTGTCTTTACTATATTCATGGCGGTGGTTTCTGTATGGGCGATGCATGGTATATTCATGACCATGTGGCAGAATATGCAAAAAAAGCACACTGTAAAGTTGTGTTCGTACATTACCGCACTTCGGATGATCATCCGTTTCCGGTGCCATTTGAGGACTGTGTGGCTGGTCTTCAGTATGTCTGGGAGAATTGCGAGTGGTTAGGTGTGGATCCGGAGCGGATTGCGATTGGCGGCGACAGTGCTGGAGGCGCGCTGGCGGCTGCATGTTCACTGTGGGCGCGGGAGGAAGGAGCGATTCCGCTTTGTTTTCAGATGCTGATCTATCCGGTGACAGATTCTCGGATGGAGACGGAGTCGATGAAGAAATATCGCGATTGTCCGTCGTGGAACAGTGGATTGAACCAGAAGATGTGGGAGATTTATCTGCGAAACGGCGATTTTGGCATGGCAGGTTACGCGGCGCCGATGTTGGCGGAGCGGTTTGACCAACTGCCGGCGGCATATGTTGAGGTGGAGGAATTCGACTGTCTGCATGATGAGGGGCTGGCTTATGCGGATGCGCTTTGTGCAGCCGGTGTTTCGGTGCAGGTGGAGGATGTGAAAGGGACCTTCCATGGATTTGATGTGTTTGAGAAGACAAAGGCAACAAAACGCATGATTGAGATCCGGTGCAGTGCACTTCGGCGGGCGTTTTGGGAGTGATTGTTTAGTAAGAGAAAAGGGTATGCGTGAAGTCAATTCTGACTCACGGCATACCCTTTTGATATTTACCACTCTTTATGATACACGGTCTCACCATTCTTAATGACGGTCTCAACCAGATTGATCGTTGTATGATACGGCATATAGTGGATGGACGGGAATTTTAAGAAGATAATATCTGCCTTCTTGCCCGGCTCCAGGCTTCCGATCGTGTCTGCGCGGTCAACAGCAGCAGCACCGTTGATGGTCAGTGCTGTGATCACTTCTTCGATGGACATGCCCATGTAGATGCAGCCCAGTGCAACGAGAAGCGGGATGTTGTTTGTGAAGCAGCTGCCCGGGTTTAAGTCGGATGCAAGTGCAACAGCACAGCCGGAGTCGATCATCTTTCTTGCCGGTGCGAACGGTTCTTTTAAGCAGAACGCAGTCGCCGGAAGAAGGGTGCTGATCACGCCGCTTTCTGCCATCTGGCGGATTCCTTCGTCGGAAGCTTTGAGAAGGTGGTCTGCGGAGAATGCGCCAGTTCTTGCTGCCAGCTCAGCGCCGCCGAGGGATACGATCTCGTCAGCATGGACTTTTAACTTAAAGCCCATTTCTTTTGCCTTTGTCAGGTAGTACTCGGAATCTTCGATCTCGAATACGTTTTTCTCGCAGAAAATATCTGCGAACTCAGCCAGATTCTCTTCCTTCACGATCGGCATTACATCGTTTAAGAGCATGTCGATGAACTCGCGTTCTTTGCCTTTGTACTGCGGAAGTACGCTGTGCGGGCCGAGGAATGTTGTCACGACATCCACCGGATGGATCTCGTCCAGCTTCTTCATGGCGCGAAGCTGTTTGATCTCTGTTTCGCAGTCCATGCCGTAACCGCTCTTTCCTTCCACAGTTGTAACACCGAATTCCAGCATGCGGTTCATTCTCTCTTTGCCAACTTCAACAAGCTCTTCCAGGGTTGCCTCTTTCGTCGGAACTACAGTTGCATTGATTCCGCCGCCGCGCTCCATGATGGACATATAGGTGTCGCCCTTTAAGCGCCAGGAGAATTCGTTGGCGCGGTAGCCGCCGAAGATGTAGTGGGTGTGGGAGTCAACGAAGCCTGGAAGAACAGTTTTGCCGGATGCGTCGATCACTTCGTACTCGTCCATGTTCACCATCTTGTCCAGTTCCTCAGTTGTTCCAACTGCGAAAATTTTATCATCGTGGATCAGAACGCCGCCGTCATAGATGAGGCCGATGTCTGCCATGTCTTTGCCTTTTTTCGGAGCCGGACCTTTACAAGTCACCAGCTCTGCAGCATGTCGGATATAACGTTTCTTCATATTAAAATAGTCTCCTATGCAAATGCCTCCCGCCGCCGAACAAACATCCAGCAAGGCGGAAGGCATAAAATTCAATTATTTCTGTGTTGCCTCAGCAAATACTTTCTCGATCAGTGCATCATCAGCCACGTACGGCATTGTGATCGCATCGGAACCAGCAAATTTCTTGTTGTACTCAGCAACTGTCTCGATGGAGTGCGGGTTTCTTGCCCAGCTTCTTCTGGAAACGCCGACCATGGTATCCCAGAGGATGGACTCGTGGATGATCTGGTCTGTCAGCTCGGAACCGTCAAGAACGAGACCGAAACCACCATTGATCGCTTTACCGATACCGGTACCGCCACCGTTGTGGAGTGCTACTAAGGACATACCGCGTGCGCAGTTACCTGCGAAGCAGTGTGTTGCCATATCTGCAGTGAAGTTGGAGCCATCGTAGATGTTGGATGTCTCACGGTACGGGGAGTCTGTTCCGCCTGTATCGTGGTGGTCACGGCCCAGCATTACCGGTCCGATTTCACCGTTACGAACCATCTCGTTGAATTTGAGGGCGATATCGTGGCGGCCAAGAGCATCCTGGTAGAGGATACGGCACTCAGTACCAACGACAAGCTGGTTCTTCTCAGCGTCGCGGATCCATACCCAGTTGTCGCGATCCTGGAAACGACGGTTCGGATCGATGATTTCCATTGCAGCATGGTCAGTCTTGATCAGGTCTTCATGGTTGCCGGATAAGCAGCACCAGCGGAACGGGCCGTAACCGTAGTCGAATAACTCCGGTCCGAGGATATCTTCAACGTAGGACGGGAAGATGAAGCCTTCGGATGTGTCAACGCCGTTCTTTGCGATCTCCTTGTTGCCTGCATCGAATACGGCTTTCATAAATGCGTTGCCGTAATCGAAGAAGTAAGCGCCGCGCTCAACAAGTGTTTTGATTAAGTGGAAGTGCTTTGTCAGTGTAGCATCAACCAGCTTCGCAAAGTTCTCTTTGTCATTTAATAACATCTCAGTTCTCTGAGCGAATGTAAGACCCTGCGGGCAGTAGCCTCCGTCATACGGAACGTGGCAGGAAGTCTGGTCAGAGAGGAGACCGATCTTAATGTTGTTGTCAACGGCATACTGAAGAAGGTCTACGATATTGCCGTGGAAAGCGATGGACATCGCTTCTTTCTTTTCCATATATTCATGAGCCAGCGCGAATGCTTCTTCCGGAGTTTCTGCGATCTTGCTTACCCAGCCCTGGCTGTGTCTTGTCTCGATACGGGAGTAGTCTACCTCTGCAACAATACCAACACCGCCTGCGATCTCGATAGCCTTCGGCTGAGCACCGCTCATTCCGCCGAGACCGGATGTTACGAATAACTGGCCAGCGAGGTCACCGTCAGCCGGAACGCCGAGGAACTTACGGCCTGCGTTTAAGATTGTGTTGAATGTACCATGAACGATACCCTGCGGTCCGATATACATCCAGCCGCCGGCTGTCATCTGGCCGTAGGAGGAGCATCCCATTGCTGTTGCCTTTGCCCATGCGTGCGGATTGTCGCCTTCACCTACCATCAGGCCGTTTGTGAGGATTACGCGCGGAGCCTGTTTGTGGGAGTGGAAAAGACCGAGCGGGTGACCGGACATAACAACTAATGTCTGCTCATCTGTCAGCACTTCGAGGTATTTCTTTAAGAGCTGGTACTGCATCCAGTTCTGGCATACCTGGCCTGTCTCGCCGTAAGTTACTAACTCGTACGGATACAGAGCCACATCATGGTTTAAGTTGTTGTCGATCATTACCTGGAACGCTTTACCCTGAACACAGTTTCCTTTGTATTCATCGATCGGTTTGCCGTAAATTCTGTCCTTCGGCATGAAACGGTAGCCGTAGATACGGCCGCGAGTTAAGAGCTCTTCCATAAATTCCGGAGCAAGAGCCTCATGCAGTTCTTCCGGCACATAGCGGAGGGCGTTCTTTACAGCAAGCTTTTTCTCGTGGTCAGAAAGTGTCAGCTCACGCATCGGTGCGCGGCGGATTCCTTCCTTAAATACCGGATACTCCGGGAGAACCGGATCAAGCTTAATTGTCATTGCGCTGCCAATTTCTTTGTTGGTCATAATAACATACTTCCTTTCCTGTATTATAATTGATAAACCTCATTAATCTGAGTCTATCATACCAGAAAAGAGAAGAAATTCCTATAGAAATTGTCAAAAATTTTTATAAATTATGACAAATAGTCGTTGAATAAGGTAATATATTATCATGGTAAAGTGAAAACGTATGAAAATATGACAAAAATAGTTAAAAATTCTGTATATTTTCGTAGACGTTTCATGGGATTTCCGCTATAATAGACTTTAAAGTATGAAACCATAGGTATTCCATGTGATAAAGGAGAGATTAAAATGAACAGAGTAGTGATTACAGGTCATGATCTTACAGTAGAACAGATCATCGCAGTATGCCGCGGTTATGCGGAAGTTGTTCTTTCTGACGAGAGCAGAGAGAAAATCCTCGCTTCCAGACAGGTAGTAGACGAGCTGGTTGAGGAGAAGAAAGTTGTTTACGGTATTACAACAGGTTTCGGTAAATTCAGTGACGTGGTAATCTCCCAGGATGAGTGTAAGCTTCTCCAGAAGAACCTGATCATCACTCACGCAGTTGGCGCAGGCGATCCGTTCAGCGAGGATATTGCAAGAGGTATCATCCTTCTTCGTGTCAACAACCTGTCCAATGGTTTCTCCGGAATCCGTCTTGAGACGATCGAGACAATGATCGCAATGTTAAATAAACGTGTAACTCCGTACATTCCGGAAAAGGGTTCCCTCGGTGCATCCGGTGACCTTGCTCCGTTATCCCATATGGTACTGCCGATGATCGGTCTTGGTATGGCATGGTACGAGGGTGAGTTACTTCCGGGCGCAGCAGCAATGAACCGCGCTGGTATTCCGGTGATCGAGCTTTCTGCAAAAGAAGGTCTCGCATTAAACAATGGTACACAGGCAATGACATCTGTAGGTGCACACGCGCTTCATGATGCAATTACATTATTAAAGGCAGCTGATATCGCGGCAGCTCTGTCCTATGAGGCACAGAACGGCGTTACAGATGCTCTTGACCCGAGAGTTCACCAGGTTCGTCCGCACGCAGGCCAGATGGCGACAGCGAGAAACCTCTTAAGACTTCTTGAGGACAGCAAGAATACAACACGCCAGGGCCAGATCCGTGTGCAGGATGCGTACTCCATGCGCTGCTGCCCGCAGGTTCATGGTGCAAGTAAAGACGCTGTGAACTATGTTCAGGGTCGTGTTGATATCGAGATCAACTCCGTAACAGACAACCCACTGATCTTCAAAGAAGACAGAAACGGTATCTCCGGCGGTAACTTCCACGGACAGCCGATGGCTTTAAGCTTTGACTTCTTAAAGATCGCTGAGTCTGAGCTTGCTGATATTTCCGAGCGCCGTATCGAGCGTCTTGTAAACCCGGCTTACAGCGGACTTCCGGCATTCTTAACACCGAACGGCGGCGTAAACTCCGGTTTCATGATCGTTCAGTATTCCGCAGCAGCTCTCGTTTCCGAGAACAAAGTATTAGCTCACCCGGCAAGTGTTGACTCCATCCCGTCCTCCGCTGGTCAGGAAGACCACGTAAGTATGGGTACGATCGCTGCAAGACAGTCTGCAGAGATCGGCCGCAACGTTCGCCGCGTACTGGCTATGGAAATGATGGTTGCATGCCAGGGTATCGATATGAGAGGCAACAAGGGTCTTGGTAAGGGAACTCAGGCTGCTTATGATCTGGTTCGTAAGGGATGCCCGCGTCTTGAGGAAGACCGCGAGATGTACGAAGATATCAACTACTGTGAGAAGATCATCGAAGATGGTACTCTGATCGCAGCAGTTGAGGCTGCTATGGGCGGAGCACTTGAGTTCTAATTATGGCAGAATATTCCATCAGACATAAAACTAACAGTGAGTACAATACTTCCAACTGGAGCGGCGGAACGACAACAGAACTGGGGATCGGCCCGGAGGGAAGCCGCTATGCAGACCGGGACTTTTTATGGAGGATCAGTTCTGCGACCGTGGATCTGGAGGAGAGTACCTTTACTGCACTTCCGGATTATGACCGGATCATTATGACGCTGGAAGGTGAGATCGATCTGTGCCACAATGGTGGTCCGTGGATCCATCTGAATGCGTTCGAGACACATTCTTTTGACGGCGGTGATGATACCGTGAGCAAAGGAAAAGTGGTCGATTTTAACTTGATGACAAGAAAGGGACAGGCCGGCGGAGCGATGATTCCGCTGGTGTTCCCGGACGATGGAACCAGCTTTTCGAGTGCGGAGGTTCTGTCTGAAATCGAAACATATAAAGAAGTAATGATTTATTGCCACCGTGGACCGGTGACTGTCGTGTGTGAGAACGGCTGTGCGTATGTCCTGAACGCAGGGGAGTCCCTTTGGATGAGGGGAGATTTTTCCGGAGCAGTCTGGAACATGGCCGGCGTGGCCGAAGCGCGCGCAGTGATGGCGGCGGTGAGTGAAAATTAAGGAGGAGATTATCATGGCAAACAAATTGATCGAGTGCGTGCCGAATTACAGTGAAGGCCGCGACATGGAAAAGATTGAGAAGATTTTAGATAACTTCAGAGGCAAACATGACGTGAAGCTTCTGGACTATCAGATGGATCCGAGCCACAACCGTTTAGTTGTTACTGTAATCGGTGAGCCAACTGCATTAAAGGATGCAGTAGTTGCTTCCTGGGGTACAGCTGTTGAACTGATCGACATGACAAAACATGAGGGTCAGCACCCGAGAATGGGCGCAGTTGATGTTTGCCCGTTCATTCCGTGCCGCAACACAACTGTAGAAGAGGCTGATGCACTTGCAAAAGAAGTTGCAAAAGAAGTTGCTGAGAAATATGGCGTTCCGTGCTTCTTATATGAGGATTCCGCTACAGCCCCGCACAGAGTAAACCTTGCAAGCATCAGAAAAGGCCAGTTCGAAGGCATGGCTGAGAAGATGAAAGATACTGAGATGTGGGCTCCGGACTTTGGACCGGCAACAATCCATCCGACAGCTGGTGTAAGTGCAGTTGGTGCAAGAATGCCGCTCGTAGCATTTAACGTAAACCTCGGCACAGACAACCTTGAGATCGCAAACCAGATCGCAAGAAGAATCCGTCACATCAACGGCGGCTACCGTTACATCAAAGCAATCGGTATCATGCTGGAAGACAGAAATATCGCACAGGTTTCTATGAACCTGACAAACTATACAAAGACAGCTGTTTACCGTGCATTTGAGGCTGTTAAGATGGAAGCTAGACGTTATGGTGTTCCGGTACTTGAGAGTGAGATCGTAGGTCTGCTCCCGATGCAGGCACTTGTTGATTGTGCAGAGTACTACCTTCAGGTTGCTAACTTTGATCCGGCACAGGTTATGGAAAACCGCCTTCTTGAGGAAGAATAATAGGAGAATATAATATGGCAAATTTAAAAGATTTAACCGTTGAACAGTTTATTGATGTGACTGCGTCTGACGCTCCGGCTCCGGGCGGTGGAAGTGTTGCTGCTTTAGCAGGCGGTCTTGGTGTAGCTCTTGCAGAGATGGTTGCTAACCTGACAATTGGCAAGGCAAAATATGCTGAGGTGGAAGGCGAGATGAAGGAGCTGGCTGCAGCTGCGGCTGAGATCCGTGTTGAGCTTACTGCTGCGATCCAGAAAGATACTGAGTCTTTCAATATGTACATGGACGCTCTGAAACTGCCGAAGGAGACAGATGAGGAGAAGGCTGTGAGAAGAGAGGCTATGCAGAATGGCCTTAAGGAAGCTGCGAAGGTTCCGCTTGCAGTGGCTGAGACAGCTGTTAAGATTTTCCCGCTTGCAGGCGCTGTGGTTGCAAAGGGAAATAAGAATGCTGAGACAGATGGTCTGGTTGCAGCTATGATGGCTAGAACTGCTGTGCTTGGTGCTTTACTGAATGTGAAGATTAACCTTGGTTCTATTAAGGACGAGGCATTTGTGGCTGAGATGGCTGCGAAGGTGGCTGCACTTGAGGAGCAGGCAATTGCTTGTGAGAAAGAGATTCTTGCTGGTTCCGAGCTTTCTGAGTCTTTTGCGAAATAAGGGACTGGGAGCAGTCGGTAATTTAAAATACGTAGGTTTT
>JAFUMF010000120.1 GCA_017482945.1 Lachnospiraceae bacterium | reverse complement strand
GAACAACAAATATCGAGTAACTATAGAAAGACTGGACTAGAAACAAATCCTTCTAATTATGGCTGGTATCGTTGTGTTCATTGTGGGAAATCCTTTCGGAAGGGCTCAATAGATATAGACCATATCATTCCGCAGAGTAAAGGTGGTATGAATAATCCGGAGAATTTACAATTCCTATGTGTACATTGCAATCGGTCCAAGGGGAATAAGATGGATCAGGTAAAAAGTGATCTGAAAACCAGAAGCAGCAGTTACAAACAATATCAACGCTCAGAGGTTTTGAAACCTATGATAGCCGAAAAACGTAAGGATATTAGAGAGCTAAAAAAACAATTTAGTGATCAGGACATTGTAAGAATGCTTAATGATACTTCGTGCAAGAAAAATCCAGAATTTTATAGAGAAATCCTAAAAGAAGCTAAGAAATGTGGTATTAAGGTTTGACTGTAAAGGGAAATGTCCAGAGAGATGTTTCCCTTTATTTCATTTTAAGTGACAGAATCTGTCCATTTTCAATTATACAATAATAGTAGGTAACCAATCAAAGAAGCTTATTGAAAGGACAAAATTTATGGAGTTAATCCCATCAAAGGATGTGCGGGCTTTCATGCAGGAACTTGGTCGGGAGTTTACCGATGCAGAGAAAGCGACCATCATTTACAATTCCCATGAGAATAGAACAGAGCGGTTTAAAGAATTGCAAAAACTCATGGAAACAACGAGCGATTTAAAATTGAAGAAGGAGATACAGGAGCGATTTGATTACGAAAGTAAGATGTTTGATGCATTTGCTGCGGCAAGACCAGACTGTGCGTATGTTCTTTGTTACCAAGATTATGAGTCGAGATATTTTCGGATGATTACAGAAGGATACTTCAACAATCTCGAAGCAGCGAGAAAAAGCGGTCTGCCGCTGGAGCAGGATTATCATGTAAACAAAGTAAGGATTCAGACAACTGCTGAATGCACTCCGGACGGTGATTCATATGAATGCTTTGGCTCTGCAAATTATGACGAGAATGGAATTTTGGAGTATATTCAAAGTGACGAAGTGGATGAGAAAGAGAATCCCCAGTATAACGATGATGAGCGCCAGCGTTTTGAATCGGCTTACATTACGATTCCGCATCCGTTTAAGCATGGAGATGTTGTCCGTAACGTGGTTACTGGAGGTATTGGTGTTGTGTATTCATGGGATGGCAGGTGGGACAGGGACAAGTATGATACATATCTCAGTGAACTTGGTTGGGCTAGTGGTTACAGGGATACCGGTATGAATGTGGATATGATGGATGAGTACGGCAATTTTGGTCATAGGCACCCATCACCGCTGGAACTGGAGTTTGCCAACCTGACGAAGGAAGACCGTGAATATGAAGTAATGAACGCTGCGAGTGAGCTTTTTAAGGGACGGGGAGGAATCGAAGAGCTGCAGATGGCGATAGAAGAGTATTTGAAGGAAGATGAGCGCAAGAGGATCGTGATTGATTCCATTAAAAGATAGGGGGAATTTTATGGAACTGATACCGTCTAAAGATGTCCGGGCATATTTAGATAGTCTTGGTTGGAAGTTTTCAGATCAAGACAGGGCAACTATGATTTTGAATCTCAGAATGCCTGAGTCAGATATTTGTCTGGAACTGGATAAAATCATGAAGGAAACCGAGGATCAGAAGTTAAAAACGAAACTGCAAAGTAGGAAAAAACATAAAGAAGCCACATTAGAAGCTCTAAAGAAAATCAAATGTCCGTGCGTGTACCTTGTGACTCATTACAATGAAGACGAAGAAATTGAAGAAGACGGTCTGTTTGCAACCTTTGAACTGGCTAAGCAATTTGGTGATTCCCAGCATGTGGAATATGTCATTGAAAAAAAGCGAATTCTGGATGCAGAATTGAAGGAAGGTTATTTAGAGACTGATTTAGGATATGTGTGTTATTCGGAAGATGGGAAAATTTGGTCTTTATCAAGTTATGAAGTTGAGTATGACGAGGAAGAAGACGATGAGGATGAAGATGAGAATGGCAGATCGCTGGAAGATCGTTACGTGGTGATTCCACATCCGTTTCAATATGGCGATATTGTTCGTGATATCCGTGACGGAACCTGCGGTGTTATCTATACTGCAAAAGGCGGTTGGGAGGCAGAAGATGAATGGTTCCGAGAATTAAATCAGGATTATTCATGCTCGGTGTTAAACGTGGAAATGTTCTACGAAGATTCTTGTTCTGTCGGACATGATCATATTAAATCGGTTTATCTGGAATTTGCAAATCTAACGGAGGATGATGACCAGTATGAGGTGCTGCAGATGATTCAGGCGCTGATGATGGGAGAGGGAACTCTTGATTCGTTCAATTTTGCACTGGAACTGTATATGGCGCGGAAAGATAAGTGTAAGGTGGTATTGGATTATAAATACCGGCCGAAGAAGTAGGAGGGGAAGGACATGAGATGTTATCATTTTCGAGGGAAATTCCATTTGTGTCTTGCCAAGTGATTTGTTGATTGTGAACAAGAATGGCTACGTCTGTTCCGGATGTGGAAGGAAATTCACGAAAGAAGAATACAAAATCATTAGGGGCGTTTGCAACATGCGTATTAAACGTAATCCTGGTATTATATATGAAATACCTGCAAGACGATTGTCTGGATCTGAAGTGAAACTATATTTGGGGAGATATGGTTTGGCTGGAAGGTATAATGTTTTGGGGATTTTGAGAAGACTGGAAATTAAATAATAATAAAAGTATTAATGGAATTGGTGAGGGGAAGAGATGAAGAAAGATGGACGTAAAGCCAGAAAGATACAGCGAGAGAAATTGAATCGTGCAAAAGCAGTAAAGCCGACATCCATAGATTCAAAAGCTAAGCGAAGAATTCATAAATGTTATCATCATAAAATTGGGATAGCGGAATATAATTCCTGGTGGTCACGTGTATTGGGTAATTCGGAAAATTCAAAGTTAGATCCGATTGATGTTGTTGCAAGAATGTTCGACCCGACGAAGGACAGCACTGATGAATGGACATGTTTGGATATTATTACAGAACAGTTGTTCCGCAATGAATATTATGGAACGGCAGCCTCTTTTTTAGAGCAGATTTCGGATACGACTTGCCGATGTTCCGTTTGTAAGAAAGAATTTCCTCTTGAATTGATGAAAACCATTGATAAAATAGTGGAATTGCAGTCTGGGCGGTATAAGCAGTATAGTCTGGGCGGTAAGAGATGGAAAGATTACGAGAATGTAACAGCGGCAAAGAAAATTGCTGAATTGGAAGAAACAATTCCGATAGTGAAGTATCGCCGGTTGTCGGCACAGGAATTTTTATATGTGGATTAAGGTGGTAAGGGAAGTGTTTATATGGCACTTCCCTTACGATTAGTTACGGATAAATTCAAGTACAGACTCTTTGGGGATTTCCTATCTTTTTATAGGGGAAGTTTTGATATCTTTGCTATGTAATAAGCTTAGCAGAGCATTTTTGTCAATTTTCAGTGAGATACAATCGAATAGAACGCATTATGGCGGGGTATGATGAATGTCATACCTCGCTTTTTGCTTTGAAAATCTTTATACCACCTTTATACGGATATTCAGTTGCTAACACGGAATTAATAACTCTTATGAAATAATACATATAATATGAAAAAAGCTGATTTTATAAATCTGTAAAAGGAGCTGGTGCACATGAAACCTTCAGGCATCAAATGGAAACTGACCTCTGGCCAGATCATTATTCTGGGATTCGCGGCTGTAATCCTGATTGGAAGTTTGTTACTCATGCTGCCGTTTGCCACACAGGGGCCTGACAGTGCCTCATTTCTGGAAGCACTATTCACGGCCACATCAGCTGTCTGCGTAACAGGCCTGATCGTCCAGGATACTGCAACATACTGGAGTTTTTTCGGCCAGCTGATCATCATCACGTTGATTCAGATCGGAGGACTCGGAGTTGTGACGGTCGCTTCGGCCATCGCCATGATGTCCGGGAAAAAGATCGGTCTGATGCAGAGAAGTACCATGCAGGAGGCCATTTCAGCCCCACAGGTGGGAGGAATCGTGCGCCTGACAGCATTTATTTTAAAAATGACTTTTATATTCGAACTGACCGGCGCAATCTGTATGGCAACGGTATTTATCCCACAGTTTGGCTTTGTGAAGGGAGTCTGGTATTCCATATTCCACTCCATTTCCGCTTTTTGTAACGCTGGTTTTGACCTGATGGGAGTAAATGCCCCGTATTCTTCGCTGACGGCGTTCTCTGACAATACCGTCATTAACCTTACCATTATGCTTCTCATTATCATCGGCGGTATCGGATTTCTCACTTGGGAGGAAGTTGTCACGAAGAAATTACAAATAAAAAAGTACCGAATGCAGAGCAAAGTGGTTCTGACAGTATCGGCATTCCTGATTGTTCTTCCGGCGATATATTTCTATTTTGGTGAATTTTCTGGTATGGTAGGAAAAGAGCGGGTTTTAAATTCTCTTTTTCAGGCTGTTACGCCGAGAACAGCAGGATTTAACACAGCAGATCTGACAAAATTCAGTGAAACAGGAATTATGGTGATGACCCTGCTCATGCTGATCGGAGGCTCCCCTGGTTCCACAGCCGGCGGTATGAAAACCACGACGGTTGCAACGTTGCTCGGAAATGCGATCCGTTTATTCAGACGAGAAGACCACACACACTTTTATGGACGAAGAGTTCCGGAAGATGTCATGAAAAATGCCGCAGCCATTTTGCTGATGTATCTGGTATTGTGTGTGGGAGGAGCCATGGTGATCAGTCGTGTGGAAGAAATCGCGATGTTGACATGTCTTTTTGAAACGGCATCTGCGGTCGGCACTGTAGGATTGACACTCGGAATCACCCCGGAACTTGGCACAATATCGAGGTTGATTTTGATTCTTCTCATGTATCTTGGAAGAGTAGGCGGACTTACAGTGATTTTTGCGGCCGTTTCCGGGACACGAAGCGGCGGAGCCAAGTTCCCGCAGGAGAAAATGACCGTTGGATAGATTGGCATATCAAGTGAACATGTTGGGCATATAAGGAGAATGGTTATGAAATCAATATTATTGATCGGACTTGGAAGATTTGGGCGGCACGTGGCAATGAAGCTTCATGATCTTGGGCATGAAGTTCTTGCGGTAGATAAAAAGGAATCCTGTGTGGATGCGGTCCTTCCGTATGTGACCGGGGCACAGATCGGCGACAGTACAGAAGAGGAGTTCATGACATCTCTAGGCGTACGGAATTTTGATGTCTGCATCGTAGCCATTGGTGATGATTTTCAAGGCTCTCTGGAGACCACGTCCCTTTTAAAAGAGCTGGGCGCAGCCTTTGTAGTCTCTCGCGCGGCAAGAGATGTTCACGCCAAATTCCTGTTAAAAAACGGTGCCGATGAGGTCGTTTACCCGGAAAAGCAGCTGGCATTCTGGACGGCGATCCGCTATAGTTCCGATCACATCTTCGATTACATTGAACTGGATGAGGATTACGCGATTTTTGAAATCGGTGTACCGAGCGCATGGGTAGGACGGACGATCGGAAGACTTGATATCAGAAGAACCCATGGAATAAATATCATGGCAACGAAGAAATATGGTAAAATGAATATGAATATTACTGCGGACTATGTTTTTTCAGAAGATGAAACGATTCTGGTCCTCGGAAAAAATAAGGAGATTCAAAAGTGCTTCCGAATTTAGTTTTTCAGGACATTTTAAAAATATTGGCGGGTCTTGTTGTGGCCACCGGCATTGGCTGGATTTTTGAATGTTTGGGATTCAGTGAATCAAACATCATCACCGTCTACATTCTTAGTGTATTGATCGTCTCAGTCAAAACGAAAAGAAGGTTGTTCTGCCTGATTTCTTCCATGGCCAGCGTAGTTGTGTTCAATTTCTTTTTCACAGAACCAAGATACACGCTGTTTGCCTATGATCGTGATTATGTGGTCACCTTCCTCATTATGTTCGGCTCCTCGCTTCTCACAGGAACTCTGGCGATGGAGAAGGACAGAAATGCGAGGGAGAAGGAGGAAGCAGCGCTCCTGGCGAAAAATGAACAGATGCGTGCCAATCTCTTAAGGACTATTTCTCACGATTTAAGAACACCTCTGACATCCATATCGGGAAATGCCAGCAACCTGCTCGCCAAAGGAGATAATTTCGATGAGGAAACGAAAAAACAGTTGTACACGGACATTTACGACGACTCCATCTGGTTGATCGGTGTGGTGGAAAATCTGCTTTCTGTTACGCGGTTGGAAAACCAGAACATGAGCCTGAGACTTTCTGCGGAGCTGATCGATGAAGTAATAGAAGAGGCGCTTCATCATGTGCATAAAAACCGGGTGGACCATGTGATCACCACGGAAATCGAAGATGGGATTCTGATGGCAAAGATGGATGTAAAGCTGGTTACACAGGTCATTATCAATATCGTGGATAATGCGATTAAATACACGCAGTCGGGTTCACATATTGCGATCCGTGCATGGAAGGAAGATACCTTTGTGAAAGTATCGATCTCCGATGACGGGCCAGGTATCACAGATGAAGAGAAAATGCAGATTTTTGAGATGTTCTACAGTGGAAAAATGGAAGTTGCGGACAGCAGGCGAAGTCTCGGCCTCGGCCTTGCGCTCTGTAAGAACATTATCGCGGCACATGAGGGGGAATTGACTGTAACAGATAACATCCCTCATGGTGCAATATTCACATTTACATTACCGTCGGAGGAAATTGAATTACATGAATAAGAAATTACAGATTCTGGTTGTGGAGGATGATGCGCCGGTCCGCAACCTGATAACGACCACATTAAAGGCGCACGATTAT
This sequence comes from Lachnospiraceae bacterium, assembly GCA_017482945.1. Classification (GTDB taxonomy): domain Bacteria; phylum Bacillota; class Clostridia; order Lachnospirales; family Lachnospiraceae; genus Pilosibacter. The sequence goes on along the minus strand of JAFUMF010000120.1, from coordinate 2,223 downwards.
ACATACCGGACGGCGTCTGGCGGAAATTCTGCAATTTTAGAGGCCGCGTCTCATAACCCGGATATCATGCTGTTAGATCTGGGACTTCCAGATATGGATGGAATGGAAATTATCAAAAAGGTCCGGACGTGGTCCAACATGCCGATCATCGTCATTAGCGCGAGAAGCGAGGATACCGATAAAATCGACGCTCTGGATGCCGGGGCCGATGATTATATCACGAAGCCATTCTCTGTGGAAGAGCTTCTTGCGAGACTGCGTGTGACCCAGAGAAGACTGGCAGCGCTGGGGGAAGTAAATGCTCCGTCTGTGTTTGTGAACGGAAGTCTTCGGGTAGATTATGCAGCCGGATGCGCATATTTGGATGATTGTGAGCTTCACTTAACCCCGATCGAATATAAGCTTTTGTGCCTGCTCTCACAGAACGTGGGAAAAGTTTTGACTCACATGTTCATTACACAGAGAATCTGGGGCAGCAGCTGGGATAATGATGTGGCCTCTCTGAGAGTGTTCATGGCAAGTCTTCGCAAAAAACTGGAATCCGGCAGTGATTCGCCACAGTACATCCAGACTCACATCGGTGTTGGATATCGGATGTTAAAGGTATAAAAAAGTCGTTTGCATACATGACAAGTTCATGGTGCAAACGACTTTTGTGAATATCACATTTACAGTTCCTCAGGAATCGTACGATTTTTCGCAAATGTCAGAGTAGACGCGCAGAAGTCTGCCATAAAGTCTATGGATTCCTTCATTCCATCCTGGAACCAGTGGACAACAATTGTGGACAGTGCCCCCTCCCACGCAAGGAAATCATAATGGGAAACCGTGTTCTCAAACGGATCCAGCTTTTTAACCAGCGTATAAGTGGAGAACAGAGGGGTATTCAGCATATGGGCCTGCAGCATCAAACGGAAAACAGAGGCATTGTTTTTTATGATCTGGAAGAAATCATGATACCAGCCTCTGCGGTCATTCTGGAATCTGCCGTTAGAGAAAGAATTCGCCACGATTTCCATAAACACATCACTGACTTCGTTTAAAATGTCTTCCTTGGTGTTATAATTTCTGTAAAAAGCCGTTCTGGAGACGCCGGAACGTCTGACGAGCTCGGAAATCGTGATCTTATCAAACGGTTTCTGGCTCATGAGCGTGATCAAGGCCGTCTGGAGACATTCTCTGGTCATGCGGTTGGATTCTTTGTTGGACATGCGGAGCACATCGCGTTTTTCTAATTCGGTCGGATTGGAGTGATTTGCCTGTTCCATGAGGAGCCCCTTTCTATTTTTAGGTGTTACAGATTCCTTGAAATTTGTTCAGTCCGAAATCGGAATACTTGAGTTTTTTTTCGTGGGATGTTACAGTTGTAAATACGATATAAATGTAACATAAATGGTTTTGATTTGTCAAATGCGGGGGGATTGAAATAGATGAAATCAATTGGAATTATCACTGACAGCCATTCCAGCATCAGCCAGTCAGAGGCTGGGGAACTAGGAATTCGTGTGCTGCCGATGCCATTTTATATTGACGGAACATGTTTTTATGAAGGAATCAATCTGACTAGGGAAGAGTTCTTTGCGAAGCTCGAGAGTGGTTCTGTGATCACGACTTCTCAGCCGTCTCCTGCAGATGTTTATGATATTTGGGATGAGGCGCTGGAAGAGTACAAAAAAGTCCTTTATATGCCGCTCAGCAGCGGATTATCCGGCTCCTGCCAGACCGCAATGGCCATGGCACAGGAGGACAAGTATGAAGGAAGAATCCTGGTCGTGGACCATGGACAGATTGCGACTCCGCTTCACCAGATGATCCTTGACACTCTGGACTTAATTGAAAAAGGGTATTCCGCCGAAACAATTAAAGAGATTCTTGAGACATCAAAAGACCGAATGATGATCTATATCGGCGTGGAAACGCTGGAATACTTAAAGCGAGGCGGACGTGTGACACCGGCTGCAGCAGCGATCGGAACTGTTTTAAACATCAAACCGGTATTAAAATTGGAGACAGGAAAACTGGATTCCTTTAAAAAGTGCCGCGGATTCGGAAAAGCGAGAAAGGCCATGATTGAGGCCATGAAGAATGAGATCGAGACAAGATTTTCCGATGCGATGGCAGACGGAAAGCTCCATCTCCTGGCAGCGACCAGCGCAGGTGAGGCGGAAACCGCCGCGTGGGTTGAAGAAATCGAGGCGGCATTCCCGGGCATGAAGGTATTCT
>JAFUMF010000119.1 GCA_017482945.1 Lachnospiraceae bacterium | reverse complement strand
GATTCCTTCGTTCTCCCGGACAACCTGGAAGAAGTATTCTCCCATTTCGACGGAAAACCAGACTACATCATCGATGCCATCGACACGGTCAGCGCAAAGCTTGCCCTGGTCTCCTATGCGAAAGAACATGATATCCCGATCATCTCCTCCATGGGAACCGGCAATAAGCTACACCCGGAGATGTTCAAGATTGCCGATATCTATAAGACCAACGTGTGTCCGCTCTGCCGCGTCATGCGCAGGGAATTAAAAAAGCGGGACATCTCCCGCCTGAAAGTTCTCTACTCTGAGGAAGTCCCGCGGACACCGCAGACCGAAGGGGAACAAAAATCCTCCGGCCGTCCGGCTCCTGCCAGCATTGCATTCGTCCCACCAGTCGCAGGACTGATGATCGCAGGCGAAGTGATCCGGGAAATCTCCGGAGTTTCATAAAAAGTTGAAAGGCTGCATCCCCCCACAGAATGCAGCCTTTCGTCACGCTCAATGTACCTCACATTATACAGTTCTCGAAATTGATTCCCCTTCAATTTCTTTCGCTTTTGTAATATACCACAATTCCACAATGCAGTCAACGTTTTTTCTGTAAGAATTGCACAATTTCAAAGTGTACGTTTTCCTTTCTCCCATCGTATAATTTCCATGTTTTTCGGGCATCCTAAGGGAAAAAATCATGTACGATTTTTCCAAGAAAGGATACTTTTTTTCATGAAACTTTCAGCCGACATCAAGACCACCATGGACCGGTTCCACCAGGTCCTGGACGTGGGAACTAATTTCGATATTGTCTACCATACCTTAAAAATCGCAGACCGCCAGGCGTGCCTGTACTTCGTGGATGGCTTCACAAAAGATGAAGTCCTCTTAAAGCTGATGCAGGGATTCGTCTCCATCAAACAGGAGGATATGCCGGCCTCCCCGCATGATTTTGCGAAAAAGTACGTGAACTACGGCGAGACCGGTCTGGAGACCGAAGAAAATACCATCCTCACTCAGCTCCTCTCCGGTCTCACCTGCCTCTTCATCGACGGTTACGACAAGTGCATTACCATAGACTGCAGAACATACCCGGCCCGCAGCGTCGCCGAGCCTGACAAAGACAAGGTCCTCCGCGGATCTCGGGACGGCTTTGTAGAAACACTTATTTTCAACACTGCCCTCATCCGCCGAAGGATCCGTGATGTGGACTTCACCGTGGAAATCGCACAGGCAGGAGAAAGTTCCCACACAGACATCGCTATCTGTTATATGAAGAAGCGAGTCGATGAGCAGCTTCTTTCCACAATCAAAGACCGGATCGACCATCTTCAGGTGGATGCTCTGACTATGAATCAGGAAAGCCTGGCCGAGTGCCTGTTTCCGTATAAATGGTACAATCCATTCCCGAAATTCCGCTTTTCCGAGCGCCCTGATACAGCTGCCGCCTCGATTTTAGAAGGAAACATCGTGATCCTGGTGGACAACTCCCCATCCGCCATGATCCTCCCCTCCTCCGTGTTTGATATCATCGAAGAGGCGGATGACTACTATTTCCCTCCGGTGACAGGTACCTACCTGAGGCTATCGAGAATGACCTTCTCCTTCCTCTCCCTCTACCTGACCCCCATCTGGCTCCTTTTGATGCAGAATCCCCGCTGGATCCCCGATTGGCTGGAATTCATCAATCTGGCCGACGAACCGCATGTGCCTCTGATTTTCCAGCTTCTGATCCTGGAATTTGCCATCGATGGTCTGCGTCTTGCAGCGGTAAACACGCCGAGCATGCTGACGACTCCCCTCTCCGTCATCGCAGGTATCGTCCTCGGTGAATACTCTGTAAAATCCGGCTGGTTCAACAGCGAGACCATGCTCTACATGGCGTTTGTCACCGTCGCCAATTACTCCCAGTCCAGCTACGAGCTTGGCTACGCCATCAAATTCATGCGCGTCATTTTACTGGTACTGACCTCCCTCTTCAATATCTGGGGATTCATCATCGGAACGGTCCTCATTATCTGCGCCATCGTGTTCAACAAGACCATCGCCGGAAAGAGCTACATTTACCCGCTGATCCCATTCTCCTGGTCTGAATGCAGAAAACGGTTCTTCCGCGGAAGGCTCCCACATACGCAAAAGAACTAAATTGCTCTGGACTTTCTGATTCAAATATATTATAGTCATGGTATGCGGCGTCAAAACGGGCGCCTTCTGAATTGAAAAATGAGGGAGAAGATACTATGTTTTTAGAAAAGATTTCATGGGTACAGGCCCAGGAATATTTTGAAAAGAGAGATATCGCGATCATTCCGGTGGGCAGTACTGAAAACCATGGCTCTCAGTTATGCCTCGGAACTGATTTTATTATTCCAAGAGAGCTTTGCGAGATGATGGATGACCAGCTTGACATTATGGTCGTTCCGACGATCCCGTACGGCGTTGGTGACCAGCACTCCAACTTCCCGGGCACGATCTCCATCGGTGCAGACGGACTCTATGACCTTGTAACACGCGTGGTAAACGAGCTTTACAAATTTGGCATCCGCAAATTCGTATTCTTAAACGGTCACGGCGGCAACACTCCGGTCCTTCAGAGAGTCTGCGTCGATTTAGATGAGAAACATGCACTCGGTGCCCTTCTCAACTGGTGGACGATCGCCGGCGATCTGAACCCGCACTGGAAAGGCGGCCACGGCGGCGGCGAAGAAACTGCTGCGATGTTAGCCATTGATCCGTCCTGCGTGCACATGCATTACTTTAAACACTTTGAGCCGAAGAATCTCAGCGAGGAACTGAAATTTGATGGTGCTTTCAACGTAAGTTTCAAAGGAGTTTCCATCCCGGTTCCGCGTCACGTAGACCGCTGGTCTGACTGCGGCTGGTATGGTCCGGACTCTCCGCACCTTGCAACTGTAGATTGGGGCAAGAAGATGTTATCTGCAACTGCTGATTTCTGCGCAGACTTTATTGAAGCGTTTGAAAAAGTAGAGATCCCGATGGGTACAGAGCCGAAATACAACTTTGACGAAGACGATGATTAATTTTCATACCGCGTAGGAACCAGATGATCCTATGTAAAAAATCCGGATATCATTTCCACCTCTGGAAACCGATATCCGGATTTTTATTTTACCATTGCTCCGCCGTGCTCTATTTTTGCATAGCTTTTTCAATCAGCTTGTCTTTCTTCTTATAATATTGCAGTACGAACAGCAGACAGCGCACCACATTATCGGTACACATGCAGACACAAATGGAATACAGTCCCAAGTGCAGCACATGAATACAGATCATGATACCAAGGATACGCACGCCCCACATGGACGCGAATGTGATATAAAGCGGTGTCTTCGTATCGCCGGCACCCTGAAGACCGCCGGAAATACAGAACGCGATCATCTGCGGGATCTGGATCACCGCAAGGATCTTAAGCCAAATCCGTCCGTATTCGATGACTTGCGGATCCGGAGTGAACACTCTCATGATCTGCTCAGAGCCAAAGAACAAAATACAGGTCATGAATGCCATGACGACCGTACCCATCTTAATGGTCTTCAGCAGGAAATCATGGGCCATCTCCGGCTTTTTTGCGCCGAGAGACTGTCCATAAAGTGTCGTACAGGCACTGCCAAAGGCAAAGCCCGGCATGAAGCTTAAAGATTCCGCCGTCGCGGATAAGCTCTGTGCCGCAACAGCCGCCGTTCCGAGCGTCGCCACCGTACTGGTCACAAGAATATGGGAACCACTCATCACCGCACGCTGCACCATGGCCGGAAATCCGAGGCGAATGGCTGCCTTTAACTCCACCCAGTCCGGTGCAAAGCTGTCTTTTAATGAAATCTGCATCTCTGACTTGCGGATAAAGCACATTGCCAACAAAATCAGCGCACCAATGATCGTAGAAATCGAGGTAGAAGCTGCAGCACCTGCCACGCCCCATCCGAGGCCGAACATCGTAAATGTCTGGCCAAGCACGGTTATCTCTCTTGTCGGGAAAATCATCAGATAGTTACCGACAACATTGGCCAGATTGACCATGATATTGATCTTCATCGGTGTCTTGCTGTCTCCGTAGCCGCGGTAAATCGCCGTCAGGACCATCGTGAGGCATCGAAAACACATCGAAACTGCAATAATCTTATTGTAACTCTCTGCAAAATCCAGAATTTCCGGCTCTCCGCCCATCCACACCGGGATCTGTCTGGCCAGCATAAAATACAGGGCAGACAACGGAAGACCTAAGGAAAACACCATCAAAATCGCCTGGCGCACCAGCGTTCTCGCCCGCTCCATCTCTCCGGCACCGACGCTTCTCGCGATCATGGAGGTAAAGCCGACACCAAGAGACATCACTACACCATTCACCAGCATGTTCGGCGACTGGCTGATGGAGACCGATGTGGTCGCGACTGCACCCATGGAACCGACCATGGCCGTGTCCACCGCCTGAACCAAGGACGTCAACACCTGCTCTAAAAAAATCGGCCATGCCAGAAACAAGATCGTCATCCACGGGCTTCTGCTCTCATCTACGATAGAATATGTACTTTTACTCATGAGTTTTCTCCTTTTCGATACTGCTAAAAACGGATCACACTCCGCCACACATGTTTCAGGCCGTCCGGGCCTTTTGCCGCATGGCAATCAAACGTTACAACAAGGCGAATCCCCCAGTGGGAGTTCCGCCTCGTTTGGGATTACTGATCATCTTCCAATGAACAATACTTATCAATTAAATCTTTAAAGACCACTTGCTGAGATCCCAGACCTTGGAAACAAGGCCCTCATAGAATTCCGGCTCATGGCAGATCAAAAGCACTGCACCCTTATATTCCTTTAATGCACGCTTTAATTCTTCCTTCGCATCCACATCCAGATGGTTGGTCGGCTCGTCCAGAAGGAGGATATTGGTCTCACGGTTCATCAGCTTGCAGAGACGAAGCTTCGCCTGCTCACCACCAGAGAGAACACGAACCAGACTCTCGATATTTTTTGTGGTCAGACCGCATTTTGCCAGCGCGGAACGTACCTGATACTGTGTATAGGACGGATATTCCTTCCAAAGCTCCTCAATACAAGTATTATTGTTGCCCGGTGCCATCTCCTGCTCAAAATAACCGATATAGAGATAGTCGCCCTGCTCCACAGAACCGGAAATGGACGGAATAAGACCTAAAATACTCTTTAAGAATGTAGTCTTACCGATACCGTTGGCACCAACGATCGCAATCTTCTCACCACGCTCCATGGCAAAGTTCAGCGGTTTGGAAAGCGGCTCATCATAACCGATGACGAGATCCTTTGTCTCAAAGATCATCTTTCCTGCTGCTCTCGCGTTGATGAAATTGAACTCTGGCTTCGGCTTCTCCTTTGCCAGCTCGATCACTTCCATCTTGTCCAACTTCTTCTGACGGGACATGGCCATATTTCTTGTGGCAACACGCGCCTTATTTCTCGCAACGAAGTCCTGAAGCTCCGCGATTTCCTGCTGCTGGCGCTTGTACGCTGCCTCCAGCTGGCTCTTCTTCATCTCATAAACTTCCATGAACTTATCATAATCGCCCACATAGCGGTCCAGTCTCTGGTTCTCCATGTGATAGATCAGGTTGATTACACTATTTAAGAACGGGATATCATGGGAAATGAGGATAAACGCATTCTCGTACTCCTGCAGATATCTCTTTAACCATTCAATATGCTGTACATCCAGATAGTTTGTCGGCTCGTCAAGAAGCAGGATATCCGGCTTCTCGAGAAGAAGCTTTGCCAGAAGAACCTTCGTTCTCTGACCACCAGACAATTCCTCAACGTCCTTATCAAGACCGATCTCATCAAGACCGAACGCATGGCCGATTTCTTCCACTTTCGAATCAATGATATAGAAATCATGGTTCATTAAGAGATCCTGGATCGTTCCAAGCTCCTCCATCATGGCGTTCATCTGGTCTTCGTCAGCCTCGCCCATCTTATCGCAGATCTCATTCATGCGCGCTTCCATATCAAACAGGAACGCAAACGCACTCTTTAATACGTCGCGGATGGTCATGCCTCTCTCCAGTACGGTGTGCTGGTCGAGATAACCAACGCGGACATTCTTAGACCATTCAACTTTACCTTCATCCGGCATCAGTTTGTTGGTAATAATATTCATAAACGTGGACTTACCTTCGCCATTGGCGCCGATCAGACCGATATGCTCGCCTTTTAAAAGGCGGAAAGACACGTCATGGAAAATCGCACGGTCACCAAAGCCGTGGCTTAAATGTTCAACATTTAAAATACTCATTTTGATAACTCCTTTTTTCTTTCGGGGTTCTTAATGCCCTATTTTTCATTGTACACGGAAGTTTAGATTTAGGCAAGCAAAAATCACTTGACTTCAAGTGCACTTTAAGCGGTAGAATATAAGACAGTGAATTCTTTCTCAAAAGAGGTACATACATATGTCTAAATTGTTTGCAAAGCTAATTGAGCCGCCGCGAGACCACATTCCCAAAGAACGCCAGCTCTTCTCCAACGCCGATCTGAAATCTCTCATCATTCCACTGATTTTTGAGCAGATCCTTGTCATGCTTGTTGGAATGGCGGACACGATGATGGTTTCCCATGCAGGAGAGGCGGCGATTTCCGGCGTTTCGCTGGTGGATATGATCAATGGTGTTTTCCTTTATGTATTCAATGCGCTGGCGACCGGCGGTACCATTGTAGTTTCCCAGTACATGGGACATAAGGATTTAGAGAGCGGAAAGAAATCGGCAAGTCAGCTTGTGATGATCTCCGTTGTACTTTCCTTTCTGTTCCTTGGACTGATGACCATTGGAAATCGGGCGCTATTGGGACTTCTGTTTGGAAGCATCGAAGCAGATGTTATGGATGCAGCTCTTACATATTTGATCATCACCGCATTCTCTTATCCGTTCATGGCCGCTTACAGTGCTTTCGCAGCTCTGTTCCGCGCCATGGGAAATTCCAAGATTACCATGAAGGTTTCCCTTGGCATGAACGTGATCAATGTAATCGGCACTGCGATCGG
>JAFUMF010000118.1 GCA_017482945.1 Lachnospiraceae bacterium | reverse complement strand
TTTTTGCATTAAATCATTTTCACGAAACAGCCTGCCTGATTGTTTATGCTTCGTCAATGGCCTTCCCGATATCATGACGCATGTATTTATTATCAAATTCCACCCACTCAGCAGCTGCATATGCATTGGCTCTGGCGGTTTTCAAATCTTCACCTTTTGCAGTGACACCAAGCACTCTTCCACCATTGGTTACAAATTTACCATCAGCTAATTTCGTGCCTGCATGGAAACAGTAGTAACCATTTGCCGTATCAAATTTCTCCAGTCCCCGGATCTCAAACCCTTTCTCATAAGCCACCGGATAACCGTCACTGGCAAGTACCACACATACTGCGGCGTTGTCTTCAAATTCCAGTTTTATCTGATCCAATGTACCATCCACACAGGCTTCCATTACATCAATGATATCATTCTTCATTCTGGGAAGTACCACCTGAGCCTCCGGATCACCGAATCTTGCGTTGTATTCCAACACCTTCGGACCGTCCGGTGTCAGCATGAGACCGAAGAAAATAACGCCTTTGAACGGTCTTCCTTCTGCTTTCATGGCATCAACGGTCGGCTGATAAATATATTTCTGGCAGAATGCGTCCACTTCTTCTGTGTAGAACGGGCTCGGGGAGAAGTTGCCCATGCCGCCTGTGTTGAGACCTTCGTCACCGTCTTTTGCACGTTTGTGGTCCTGGGCAGAGCTCATGATCTTGATCGTATTTCCATCTACGAAGGAAAGGACGGAGACCTCGCGGCCTGTCATGAATTCTTCGATTACGATTTCATTACCTGCAGAACCGAATTTATTGTCCAGCATCATCTCTTTTACTGCTGCTTCTGCCTCTTCCAGATTCTGGCAGATGATTACGCCTTTGCCGAGGGCAAGACCGGATGCTTTTACAACGATCGGCATTTTTGCAGTCTGTAAGTATGCAAGTGCCTTGTCCACATCAGTGAAGTTTTCGTACGCGGCAGTCGGGATATTATATTTCTTCATTAAATCTTTGGAGAATGCCTTGGAACCTTCCAGGATCGCTGCATTCTTTCTTGGGCCGAATACGCGAAGTCCCTCGGCCTCGAACACATCAACAACACCACCTACCAGCGGATCATCCATTCCGATGACGGTGAGATCGATCTCTTTTTCTTTTGCAAATGCAGCCAGTTTGTCAAATTCCATGGCTCCGATCGGAACACACTCTGCCACCCGGGAAATACCTGCATTGCCCGGTGCACAGTAAATTTTATCTACTTTTTTACTCTGAGCGACTTTCCATGCGATCGCATGCTCTCTTCCGCCGCTTCCTACGATTAATACTTTCATAGGTTTCCTCCATCAAAAACAGACCGGACTTCCACCGGCCTGTCTAAAGTTGTTAAATTTTTCCGTTTGCGATCATATCGATGGCCTGCGGAAGCAAGATCCACTCCGCCTGCTCCATGACGCGTCTTTGCAGCACTTTGGGAGTATCTCCCGGCAGTACTTCGACGGCCTTCTGCAAAATGATCGGACCGGAGTCCATTCCTTCATCCACAAAATGCACAGTCGCACCCGTCAGTTTTACACCACGTGCCAGCGCTGCTTCATGCACCTTCAGTCCATAATAACCAACGCCGCAGAAAGACGGAATCAGGGATGGATGAATGTTCACGATTTTATTTCTATATTTGGCGATCATCGCCTCTGGGATCTTCCCAAGGAAGCCCGCAAGAACGATCAGATCCAAATCATAAGAATCCACTTTCGCGATCAGCGCCTCATTGAACTCATCACGACTTGCAAAATCTTTCGGAGACACACACTCAGCCGCCACATTATGATTCTTCGCACGCTCTAAGGCATATGCACCGGCATTGTTGCTGATGACCACTTCGATCTTCGCATTTGTGATAGCACCGCTGTCTACCGCGTCCAGGATCGCCTGAAGATTGGTTCCGCCGCCGGATACCAGAACGCCAACTCTTAACATAAGGTCACGCCTTTCTCACCTGCTTTAATGGAACCAACGATGTACGGTGTATCACCGGCTGCTTTCATTGCCTCCATTGTCTTCTCCACATCATCTGCATCCACTGCAACGATCATACCAAGACCCATGTTGAATGTGTTGTACATCATCTGCTCTTCGATGTTGCCCTTCTTCTGCATCATCTTGAAGATCGCCGGTACCTCATAGCTGTCTTTCTTGATCACCGCATGTGTACCTTCTTTTAACATACGCGGAACATTCTCATAGAAACCGCCGCCTGTGATATGGCTGCATGCATGAATGCGAACACCTGCGTTCTTTACTGCCTTTAATGCTTTTACATAGATTCTTGTCGGAGCAAGAAGAGTCTCACCAAGAGTCTTTCCGAGCTCCTCATAATATGTATCTAAACCTTCTTTTGTAAGCTCAGCTTCAAATACTTTGCGGACAAGGGAGAAACCATTGCTGTGAACGCCAGTAGATGCCATACCGATCAGCACATCGCCGTCCTTCAGCTCCTCGCCTGTGATCATGTCTTTCTTGTCACATACACCTACAGAAAAGCCTGCCAGGTCATAATCTTCCTCCGGCATCAGGCCCGGATGCTCTGCCGTTTCACCACCGATCAGCGCAGCCTCAGACTGTAAGCAGCCTTCTGCCACACCTTTTACGATGTCAGCGATTTTTTCCGGATAGTTCTTGCCGCATGCGATGTAATCTAAGAAGAATAACGGTTCACCGCCGGCACATGCAATATCATTGACACACATAGCAACCGCATCGATGCCGATAGTATCATGCTTATCCATAATGATTGCCAGTTTTACTTTTGTACCGCATCCGTCAGTTCCGGATAACAGCACCGGCTCTTCCATCTCTTTGATTTTTGCAAGGGAAAATGCACCGGAGAATCCTCCGAGACCACCAAGAACTTCTTCACGCATGGTCTTCTTTACATGCTCTTTCATTAATTCCACGGACTTATAACCAGCTTCAATATCAACTCCGGCTTTCTTGTAATCCATAATTTCCTCCTAATTGTGTAAGGTTATTTTCATTTTATTGCGTCAAACAGGCAAAAAACCTGATTTCATAATCGTGGGGTGAAATCAGGAATTTGTGCAGTTCGTATTACTTCTTCATGGAAGCAACATATTCCTTGTAGCCGATCTTGTCAAGCTTTTCTGCTTTTCCAACGACTTCATTCTTCATGTTCTCGGAATATGCTTTTAATTTTTCAAGCAGCTCCGGCTCAGATGTTGCGAGGATCTTTGCAGCCAAAATACCCGCATTCTTACCACCATTGATGGCAACCGTCGCAACCGGAATACCGGACGGCATCTGAACGATGGAATACAGAGAGTCGACTCCGCCAAGGTCGGATGTCTTCATCGGAATACCAATGACCGGCATCGGGAACAGTGCCGCGCACATACCCGGAAGATGAGCCGCTTTACCGGCACCGGCGATGATCACTTTCACGCCTCTGTCTTCTGCAGTCTTTGCGTACTCAAAGAAAATATCCGGCTCTCTGTGAGCGGAAATAATTGTCATTTCAAAATCAATGCCCAGTTCTTCCAGCATGTCGGCAGCCTGAGCCATGATCGGCATATCAGAATCGCTGCCCATTACAATACTAACTTTAGCCATTGTGAACTCTCCTTTTTAAATGGTTTTTATTAATAAGTAATTCTAATAAATTCAAGTCAATCAACCACGTTGCCTTATAAATATACTAGCTTTTTCCCGTTCCGTCAAGCCTCATCGTGATTTTTCCAGAGTCACTTTTGTTTTTTCTCGCAAGCAAAACGACCGCCGGGACTGTTTTTCACATTCCCGGGCGGTCATCTTTCTATTTTTCAAGCGGAATATTTAACTCTTCAAGTCCCGGCAATGTAAACCGGCCGTTCTCGATCACATGGACATGGGTTCCATCCGGCTGTACAACGGTAATACGGTCCAGCTCTTTATAAGGAATCGTAATGTCCGTATGGGCGCCAAAATATGCCTTGGACACATCTTCTTTTCTTAAAATAGAAACCTCGTTATCCCTGGCGATCATTTCTTTTCCATCAGGATTGTACATCGGGCTGTCCTCAGACCAGCTGTAGCAGGTATCACCAACTGCAAAATGCGGGCCCATCTTTTCCACAATGAGGATCGGCAGACGGTCGATGATCTGGTACTTTTCAGCCATCGCATATGCTGTGGTGTTGGTTCCGATCGCGAACTCGCCGAGCGGGAGTGTTTCATGCTGGTTCATGATCTCCTGGATCACCAGCTTGGCACCGGCTGCTTTTGCCTCTGCGATTGCCTCGTCACTGCTTCCTTCTGGGAGTGCCTCAAGGAAATTATCGCAGGAAACTTCCGTCACGCGGCCATCTTCAAACTTCATCATCAGGTTTTTAAATTGAATATCTCCCACATAGACGCTGCCAACGTTCAGGATTCCATTGGTTCCGGCCAATTTCGGGGACGTAAATACCTCTCCCAGCGGGATATTCACATCTGCCACGCAATTCTCAAATCTGGTCTGTGTTTCCGGATTCTCAAGTTCCGCAAAACATACTCGCATGTTGGTGCAGTTTTCTCCTTTGCCGATCACTTCCACATACTCGGCAGTATCCAGTACATCGATCAGATGCTGCTGGATCTTCTGGTACTTTTCATAGTCCAATGTATTGATTTCAATGGTTTCTGCAAAAATACCTTCGAAATCCGGGCCGATTGCCGGCACCGGGAATGCAATGATCGTAAAGCTGGTCTCGTCGCCAGGAATGTGTTCGTTTACGATCGGCATGGAAGCATTTCTGTACTCCAGATACAGCTTCTGCTGTTTTTCATTAAATGCCCACGCAGAGCTCTTATTGACCGGTGCGAAGCCTTCTTCACCAAATATCTCCAGCACTGCCGGACCTGCATAATCGCCGGCAAGCTGTTTGAATTCTTCATATGACGTTTTCAGAACGGAGAGCTTTCTGTCACGGAACGCCTTGTCCATGAACAGTGCACAGTCGTATCGGTGGTCATAATCGAATTGTTTATTCGGCGAAGTAGAACAATAGCCGACTTTTCCTCCTGGATTCCGATTCATGCTTCCTACTGCTGCACGCGGAATGACCACGGAGAGTCCCACAGATTCAAAATTCTTCACAGCCTCTCTCACCATCCGCTCAAATCCAAGTGGATAGCGGATCACGACGGATTTCTTCTTGGAAAGGTCACGTCCCATGACTTTAAATCCACGGATATAGCCGTCAGTGAAGGTATCAGCCATCCGTTTCACCGTCTCCTCCGGCAGCCCATTGATAAATTCTGCAACCTTCAGTTCTTCCTCAGAAATATATTCTCCAAATTGATATAAATAGGAAAGATCGTTCAAGTCACTTTCCATAATGATCTTCTTTGCAAAATCCAGAGCCGGATCCAGTCCTTCCTGAATCCGGTATGTGAGCGTCACATCACAGTAATCGCTCATGCACCAGTAAAGAATATCCTGTACAAATCGTCCTAAAAGTGCCTCCGGAACTTCCTCATCTTCCAACAGATTATAAATCTCGATCAGAGCTTCATTATAAATGACCATGTCCTGCATGCGGCCTTCATAGGCATAGACAATATCTCCTCTGATTTCTGTATACAAAAAGCAAAGAAGCTTTCCGAGCTCCTCTCCAAGCACTGTCACCTCATATTCCGGATTTGCATAGCTTCTGCCATAATTCTCTA
>JAFUMF010000117.1 GCA_017482945.1 Lachnospiraceae bacterium | reverse complement strand
TTGCCGCGTCTCATAAGTAAGAATCAGATTCTCGCCCGGGAAAAAGCCATTTTGCTCATAAGATGCAATTTTTTGAAGCGCTTTTTCCACATAAGAATCATCATCCATCATTCCCAGATGCTCCCAATACATTTCCTTTCGAAGTCTTACATTTAGTACTGTAAAATCTGGATAAATTGTTCCGACACCAGACAAATACAGAGGATATTCATAGCGATATGGAACGGAGAACCTTTGCATCGTAATCTTTCTGAGCCAATTGCTGTGCGAGGGAAATGTCCTTGTTGCTGATATAGGATCCATTACAATTCTGGGGATCCACTCGATGGTAATACAGTGCCCTATTTCCGCGAGTGGAGATCCGCAAATTTTTTGATCTGTTTCATATGATATCCTCCTGTTTTGATATAGATTTGAAGTTTTAGAAGTGCTAACCAGCAGAAAATACCCGTTGATCGGGGGTTCTGTTGGATAGATATTGAAGTTTAAGAAAAGCTATCTGACACGCCAACTTTAGTGGATCATGTCAGATAGGATAGAAACTTGTTTTTTGTAAAAGCTATCTGTCGATGTGAAGAAAATCCCCACATCGACAGATGAATTTGAAAATGGGAAAAGCTCCTAGCTCTTCAGGTATTGTTTTGCATCCTTCAAAAAGCTTGCAATGATCAACATAATGACCAGTCCGATCGGGAACGCTGCGATGATGGAGACGCTCTGCAGGTTCGTCATGGAGTTATCAGAGAAGGTCAGTGCGATCGGAAGTAAAATCAGCATGATGGACCAGAACATTTTCACGTAGGTATGCGGGTCCTCATCTCCGGTCAGCTGTTTGTAGGTGTAGGCTGACGCAACGAGGGCAATGGAGTCAAAACTTGTTGCGTAGAAGGCGATCATGGCAGCCACTAAAAGAATCAGTACCATCGGTGCAAACGGGAGTGTCTCAACGATGGAAATGATGGTGGTGTAAAGGTCGCCTGTTGCGGCATAAAGCCCCATAACATCCAGCTTTCCGCTGACATGAAGTCCGAGACCATAGTTACCAAGGATAATAAAGCTTAAGAATGTTCCGCCTAAGCTGTAAATGTAACCGCCGAGAATAGTCTGTTTGACAGTACGGCCGCGGGAGATAGTTCCGATGAAGAATGGAGATGCTACGCACCATACCATCCAGTATGCCCAGTAGAAAATCGTCCAGTTCTGTGGGAAGGAAGTCTCACGCAATGGGTCTGTGAAAGTGGACAGACTGATGAAATTCTGAGCCAGGTTTCCGATGGCTGCAAAACCGGTCTCTAAAATGTATTTTGTCTCACCGCCTGCCAGAAGAACATAGGCAAGCAGAGCGAAGAATAAGTACATACAGGAAGCGGACAGCTTGGAAATTCCCTTCATTCCGTTAATCAGCGCATGTGTATACACGATACATGTAACCACGAGGATTGCAATGGTGATCCATTTGGAGTTTTCAATGCCCAACAAATTGGAGAAAACCTGCGCCATGAGCGGTGTTGCCAGCGCGAAGGTCGTTGCAGTGCCTGCAAGGAGTGCAAACAATGCCAGTAGGTCGATGCATTTGCCCGGAAGTTTATCGACTTTATCGCCTAAGATCGGGCGGCATGCTTCGGAGTATTTTTGCTTATGGCAGCCGCGCACATGGATCATGAAACCGAAGGCAACCGCCAGAACCAGATAGAAACTCCACGGAATCGGACCCCAGTGGAACAACGGGTATGTACTGGACCAGATCTGCATGGAACCAAGGTCTGCAAGGTGTGGGTCACCTGCGTAAAGGATCCACTCACAGAAGGAGTAGAACAGGATATCTGCCGCAAGACCGGCGGTGAACATCATGCTGGCCCATGAAAAATCGGAGTATTTCGGCTTTTCGTCCGGACGTCCGAGGCGGATGGAGCCGTACTTAGAGAACGCCAGATAAATGGAAAGTAAAAATACGCCGAGACCGATGATCAGGTAGTAGAGCCCCAAGGTGTCGCCCAACAGGAAGCGGATCTGCGCTACGATACCGGAAGACTGCTCCGGCGCCACGATAAAGCTGACGCACAAAAATGCGATCAGGGCAAATGGGACAATAACGGTACTCCAGTCGATTTTATTTTTTAAAGATTCGTTTTGAGGATTGTTCTTGTTCATAAGTCGTTCCTTTCTTGTTCAATTTTGGAACAATGATTTAATTATTGAACATTATAGCATTGAAAAGTGAGAAATGCAAGGGGAAAAAGATCGCAGGACATTGAAAAAGAACCTCTGAGCTCAGAAGGAGAAGTCTGAATCCAGAGGCTTTATAGTTACCGGTTTCCCAGAGCCGGTCCAGGATCATATGGTTTGGGCGTAAATGTCTTTGGTGCGCTAGGAAAAGAACACCACATAAACCCCAGTCAAAAGCACAAGTCCAATGACATTGCTCACCGTAAAGAACATCATGTAATACCCGGATTTTGCACCTTCCGACTTCATATACAGCTTCAGCGAAATAAGGCTCGCCATAGAAGCGATCGGAGTACCGAGGCCGCCGATGTTGGTGCCGGCCAAAAGCGCCTGCCAGTTGTCGGTGAAGCCAGACAGAAGAACTGCCGCCGGAACATTGCTGATGACCTGGCTTGCCAGGATGGAAGTGAGGAGGGCATTTTTCTCCATAACAGCAGAAAGCGCCTCATTTACCGCCGGAATCACGCCGATATTGCCCGCAAAAACAAAGAAGCAGACAAAGGTGATCAGAAGATTGTAATCCACTTCTCCGAGCAGATCCCTGGAAAACAGGAACAGGAGGACTGCAACGATCACAGTCACCACTGCATAATGAACCACATGGAACACCGATAACAGAGTCAGAACGAAGAGCGCCGCAAACAGCAGGCAAAGCTTTGGATGAGCCAGCTCCACTTTTTCTGTAAAGCTTACCGACACAGAATCACTTTTTCTTGTCAGACCGCAGATCAGCAGGCAGACAAAACTCACTGCCGCGATCGGAACCACCGTGCCAAAGAACTGGCCGGCAGAAAGCCCGTAGTTTGCATACAGGAACAGATTCTGCGGATTACCGAACGGAGTCGCCATACTTCCCAGGTTCGCAGCAATGGTCTGGAACACGATAAGGACCGGAGCCGCCTCCATGTGGCCGCACATGGAAAGAACTAACAGCGTAAATGGCACGAAGGTAATTAACGCCACATCATTGGTGATCAGCATGGAACTGAAAAATGGGAGCAGGATCAGGACCACGGAAAGTCCACGGGTATTTTTCTGCTTGGAAAGGAGCGTCTGTGCGAGAAGCCGGAACACGTTGCACTTTCCAAAACCTGCCACCAGCGCCATCAGGCAGAACAATAAACATAACATCCGGACATCGATATAGTCCAGATAAGCAGCGGACGGTGGTACAAAGAACATGGAAATCACCGCGCAGACAGCTGCAATGCAGAGAACGAACTCTGATTTTGCAAAATGAATAATCTTTTGTTTCATAACATGACTCCATTCTGCCGCCGGTCAGGCAGCATTGTTGTTGGATATTTCTTTTTTAATAGGAAGAAGTGGAAACTTCTGCCAAAAAGAAATTCTATCACAGAATCAATCAAAAAGAAATCCCCGAAATATAAGGAAAGAAAAAAAGAAATCCCTCCGGATTCTGTTACAAAATCGAAGGGACCGCTTTTCATTTATAGGAGTTGAGCTACAGGGGGCAAATTTGGGATACCGATGCTCATGGTCTGATTCAGAGCGGCATCGAGGAAATGAAAATGATGCCGGTCGCGTCTCTGTTGCCGAATCGTCAGAAAACGTCTTCCTCTCGTTTTCTAATAAATATCAGACCATGAAATCGGTTGACTTTCGTCAATCACTCTGCAAATAGGACGAATCGTTGTTTTCTTTATCTGTAACATACTATAAAGACCGACTTCAAAAAAAATCAAAAAAAGACAGAATGAAAATAAAAAAATTTTTTATGCCTCCCGATCGGCCTCCAGCATGAGACCGTCAATGAATTTCTTGATGCTTACTTTTCCACCATAGCTTTTCTTTCCGCGGATAAAATCCATCTCCGTTTTGATTTCCTCAAAGGAAAACAGAGTACCGGAGTAAGCGGTGAAGGTCTCGTTCATGAAATCTTCAATTCCCATGTGTGCAATGTTGGACATTCCGGCTGCAATGGCGCGGCGGATGCGCTGCTCCATGTTCTTCGGAGAATCGCTGACTTTTTCACACATCTGCGCAACGCTTAGCTGGGACACCGGAATCTGATTCTTGTGAAGATATTCGCAGATCGTAATAATATCCGGACAACCTTTTTCTGCCGACATACCGACCCTATTTAAAATATATTTCAGCTTTTTCGCATAAGCATTGGCATCCGGTTTGTTTTTCGGCATCTGGTTGATCTCATTCATGAACATCTGGCGGATGTTGTTGATGGTGCGCTCGTTTTCGATCTGGCGTTCCACATTTTTAATGACCGAGGTGACCTCGATGAGATTGATCGGTTTATTAATGAAGAAATCCACACCGGCGTTGTATGCCTTGCTGATCAGTTCTTTAGAAGAAACCTGGGAAATCATGATGCATTTGATTTTATCGTTGATGGACCGAAGTTCCTTAACAAACTCGACGCCGTCCATTACCGGCATAAAGAAATCTACCAGGACCAGATCCGGCTGGCAGCGGAGCACCTCCAGAATATCAGCCGGCTCTCCACCACAGTCACCGCAGACTTCGCCCAGATTCTGGGTCTCGATGATATCTTCTAAAATATTGATGATCGCAAGATCGTCTTCTACTATGTAAATACGCATATCTATACCTCCTCAAGAGATTCTGATGGAATCCGGATCGTAAACGTAGTTCCCTTGCCCTGTGTGGATTCCACATCAATGGTACCGCCGAATTTTTCTTCCACAGTTGCTTTCACGCCATAAAGGCCGACACCACGGTAAATGTTACCGGTCTTGTAGTCGAACTTAGTGGAATAGCCCATTTTAAAGATGTTCGGCAGATGTCTCGGAGAAATTCCAGGACCGTTGTCCTCAATTTTGAATTCATATACTCCGTTGTTCAGATGTTCCGTAATGCGGATCGTTCCCGTTTTCTGGGCACCTTCGATTGCCTCAATGGCATTGTTTACAATATTTTTCAGAACCGCCATCAGTTCATAATGTTCTTCCGTCATAAAATTGTCGGTGCAGTGAAACTCCAGACTGATCCGCGCTTTTTTCTCCTCCAGAAGATGGTGGGTCGTCTTCTCTAAAATGCTTAACAGATCCTGAAAATTCATCTGCTTTTCATCGTACTCTTCGGTAATTTCCTGCTCGATGCCCTGGATGATGCGGATATAGTCCTTTTTGATTTCGTGAACATCTCTTGCAATAGCCAGTGACATCTGCTTCATGTCATCCGGGATATTTTCCATGAGGGAAAGTCTCTCATAAATACGGTACGCATTTCCCATGACCGACTCGATTTCCTCAGAATTCTTCTTCATGAAATAAATTTCATTTTTCAGAGCCGTTGTCATCAGGAACAATCGGCGATAACGGTTCTCATGCTCCTCGCGTTTTAACAGCGCACGGTACTGGGACTCTGCGATCAGAAACAGGACAGCGAGAAGACTGCGGAAAAGCGCCACCAGCGTCAGAAAACCGAGCGTTTTGAAAGAGAGGGCATCCATCTGGTTGCTTTCAAAGATACAAAGTTCGATGATGTTAGAGAGAAAATCACTGGTAAAAATCGCCCGGATCAACTTTCGGTAAGAGTAGGTATGTTTGTTTGGAATAAGAAGCGTAAATACAATGCCGTAAGAGATATAAAACACCGCATTCGGAAGTAAAAGAAGCATCATATTGGAAACTTCCGTGAGACCGCTGCTTGCCCAAATGGTACGAAATACAAGAACCACACACGCAGTGATCGTACAAGTCCAGATCGTGGAAAGCTTTTTACCGATGGTCATTAAGAGAATCGGAAGCAGAATGACCGCCGTAGAAATACGGAATCCAGGTACAAATGCATTCCAGTAAAGCTCAGATACAAGTGTCAGAATACCTGCGATAAGCAAATATCGTTTCCATTCTTTCATTCTCTGATCCCCCTTTTTTTACAGAATATACCATCTTTTATCATACGTTACCATGTCATGATTGTCAATGAACGGTACTTAAGAATCTTTTTCGACGAATCAAAAAAATGTGGGAAAATTAAGCGTGAATCATCATTTTTGTATTGTAAGAAATTGGACGTTCGATTATAATATGGTTATAGGGTAAATGGCAAAGGATGGGTTCCTGCGCCGCAAAATTTATAATGTAAAAAAGAAATGGAGGAGATTTGATATGAAACCGTATCATTTAATGTCCAAGGAAGAGCTCGCTTCTTTAAAAGAGCAGTTAACAGCTGTATACAAAGAGTATCAGGGTAAGAACTTAAGCCTTAATATGGCTCGTGGTAAGCCAAGCTCTGAGCAGCTTGATCTTTCCCTTCCGATGTTAGAGATCTTAAACAGCACAAGCGACTTCAACACAGTTGATGGCGACACAAGAAACTATGGCGTACTGACAGGTCTTCAGGAAGCTAAGCAGTTCATGGCTGAGATGATGTCCGCTCCGGCTGAGAACGTTGTTATGTATGGTTCTGCATCCCTTACATTAATGTTCGATACAGTTTCCCGTTCTTACACACATGGTGTAATGGGAAGCACACCGTGGTGCAAACTTGACAAGGTTAAATTCCTTTGCCCGGTTCCGGGTTATGACAGACACTTCTCTATCTGTGACTTCTACGGTATCGAGATGATCAACATCCCGATGACACCAACAGGTCCGGATATGGATATGGTTGAAGAGCTCGTTAACAACGACGAGGCAGTTAAGGGTATCTGGTGTGTACCGCTTTACTCCAACCCGTCTGGTGAGTGCTACTCCGACGAGACAGTTAAACGTTTCGCTAACTTAAAGCCGGCAGCAAAAGATTTCCGTATCTTCTGGGATAACGCTTACTGCGTACACCACTTATATCCGGAAAATCCGTGCCAG
>JAFUMF010000116.1 GCA_017482945.1 Lachnospiraceae bacterium | reverse complement strand
TTGAGGACTTCGAGCATGACGGAGATCTTTATAAAGTAAAAACCTCCAATGAGATCACAAAGCTGGAAAGAAACGGCATGTTCGTTTACGAGTCCGTACCGGGCACAGCGGCAGCAAACTTTTCTGTAAAGGATACAACCGTAGAATTCACAGTATCCGGCACACAGGATGCCCAGATCACTCTTCAGTTAGAAGATGATATGGTATACGAAGTATTCACAGATGGCGTGGCAGTTGGTGAAATGAAGACCAACATGAGTGGTAAATTAAGTCTTTCCGTTGAACTCCATGATGATAAGAGTGTAGACGTAAAGATTGTACGTAAATAGTTTTGAACTAAGAGAGGGATTATATAGTGGCAAAAGCAAAAAATAACGTAGTATTTTTCTGCAAGGAATGCGGCTATGAATCCGGCAAATGGATGGGGCAGTGCCCAGCGTGCAAGGAATGGAATTCGTTCGTGGAAGAGCCGGTGGTTTCCGATAAGAAATCGCAGGCGGCGGACAAAATCCGTATCCCTGGCCGGGGCGCTGCCCCTGTCCGTATCTCGGAAATTTCCATCGAAGACCAGGACCGAACAACGACCGGCTTCGGGGAACTGGATCGGGTGCTGGGAAGTGGAATCGTAAAAGGAAGTCTTGTTCTTGTGGGAGGTGATCCGGGAATCGGAAAATCCACCCTGCTGCTGCAGGTATGCAGAAATCTGGCACATGGAGCAAAAAAGGTCCTCTATATTTCCGGTGAGGAATCCTTAAAGCAGATCAAAATGCGCGCCAACAGGATCGGTTCCATTGACGGAGAATTGTATTTCCTCTGTGAGACCAATCTCGATACGATCGCAGGTTCCATCGAGCAGGCAAAGCCGGATGTGGTCATCATCGACTCGATCCAGACCATGTACCGCGAAGATGTTACCTCTGCCCCGGGCAGCGTGAGTCAGGTCCGCGAGTCTACGAATCTTTTAATGCAGATTGCAAAGGGCCTTGGAATCACGATCTTTATCGTCGGCCATGTGACAAAAGAAGGTGTGGTGGCAGGTCCGAGAGTGCTGGAGCATATGGTGGATACTGTGCTGTATTTTGAGGGCGACCGGAACGATGCGTACCGGCTTCTCCGGGCAGTGAAGAACCGTTTTGGTTCCACCAATGAGATCGGTGTGTTCGAGATGCAGGAGCAGGGACTTGTGGAAGTGACCAATCCGTCAGAAATGATGATCTCCGGGCGTCCGAAAAACGCGTCCGGAGCGGTCGTTGCATGTTCTCTGGAGGGAACAAGACCGATCCTTCTGGAAGTGCAGGCCCTTGTGACTGCAACCAATTTCGGTATGGCAAGGCGGACTGCCAACGGCGTTGATTATAACCGGATCAATATTTTATTGGCGATCCTTGAAAAACGCTGCGGATATGCCATGAGCCGTTATGACGCCTATGTGAATATCGCCGGCGGAATGAAAATGAATGAGCCGGCGCTGGATCTGGCTGTGGTGATGGCACTTGTATCCAGCTATAAGAACAGAGAAGTGGACCCTGGCATGTTGATTTTTGGCGAGGTCGGATTATCCGGCGAGGTGCGCGGTGTATCCCAGGCTGCCCAGCGTGTAGCGGAGGCAGTAAAGATGGGATTCACAACCTGCGTGCTCCCGAAGGCGAATCTGGAAAAGATGAAAGGCGAAACAAGGATCCGTCTGATCGGAGTCGACAATGTACGCGATGCCATTGGGCTGATTTAAGCATGAAAAAGCCAATCTCCGCCGGCACTTTCACCGGCGGAGAATCAGTTGTTTATTTTGTTTGAATTTTTTTGAAAATTACTGTTGACATTTTTGACTTCTCATGATAATATAATTGAGCGTTGAGGAAATACGAAACGCAAACTGAATAGGGGATTAGTTCAACGGCAGAGCAACGGTCTCCAAAACCGTTAATGGGGGTTCGAATCCCTCATCCCCTGCTCAAACCTGAGTCGGAATCTTTCTGAAAGATTCCGACTTTTTTCAATTTCTAGGAAAGACCTTGTCACGCTAATGCGTGAAAGCTCTTCCCTAGAAATCAAAAAGGCCCTGGCGGGCCAGGATGCACATGCCGCGCCCGAGGTAGTTTGGCT
>JAFUMF010000115.1 GCA_017482945.1 Lachnospiraceae bacterium | reverse complement strand
CTCTGCAGATGTATCACCTGCGATACCGATAATACCGCCATTGCCAGTATTGTATACACGCGGATTACAGTTTGTAATAGCGATGTTCTCAAAAGTAGCATTGCCATCAGCATATGCCGCAATTACACCAGTCGGTGTAAACTCACCGTCGGAGGAGAAATTGTCAACAGTCAGGTTCTTTACAATACCTCCGTTCACATAACCAAACAATCCCATTGCATCTTTATAATGGTTCGGTGTACCATCGTAACCATTGTTGTAATCACCGAACATCTCCCAAGTGTTCTGATAGAAGTTGGAGATTGTATGACCGTTTCCATCAAATGTGCCTGCGAAAGATGAAACACTACTTACTATAGTAATGTCAGGAGTTTTCTCATAATTTCCGGTTATAATATCATCTTCTTTGTTATAGTAACCGATTGGATAGAAGATTTTATTCTCTTCATTATTCTCTTCATCGTCGGCCAAATTGATATCAGAAATCAATTCTATAGTCTTGTCAGTAAATGAATCCTGAGCAATACTTGTACCGTTTGCATCCTTTGCCATGCCACCAACAATCTGGCTAAAACTCCAAAGCTGATCAGCATTTGCAATTGTAAGTTCTTTCTTAGAAGAATCGTACCAACTATGATCAACGCTTCCATTCCATGCTGCTGTAGTATCCGCCACAACCGCAACCTCCGAGAACGTAGCCATAGCCACCACAACTCGCCCAGTTGCCGGATCGTAGTAAAACTCATTATGAGCATCTACCTCATCCTCAGTATCCACACGAGTCATCTCCTTGGTAGAACCACCTTCCACATGGTAAAGCTTTACATTACCCTTATTAAGGCCAATAGGCATAATCTCGCCTAAGTCAATGATCATCGGAACAGTATTGTCTGTACCAACGCCTTCGATATGTACATCGAGGGAACGAATTGCTTCGTTCTCACCAAGTGTAAGGTTCGCATCACTCTCATTTTTCTCAGTTACAGACATAGTCAGCTCTGTTGTACCCTCGTTGAGCTGTACACCCTCTGGAACAGATGCAGTTATCTGACCGGTAGTCATAACCACCTGCTCAGATGTCTGGTTCTGAGCGTTTGGTGTTACGGTTGTAGTAACTGAGCCAGAAGCATTAAATACTGGGAATGTGTCCGTCTTTGCCGTATTATCGTAATCATTGCCGAAGCTATCTTCTTCGTGCAGCTCCTGAGTTGCAATCAGATTGATTCCAAGATCGATGGACAGAGTCTTGCCTTCGTTAAGTTCTTTGCCGTTGTTTAGGTTCCAGAAATTGTCGTTTTCGCCTGGCTCCCAGTAGATAACAACGCCCCAAGTCTTTTCAGACTCGCCGTCCTCCTCCGGCAATAAACTTCCACTGCGGAAGAAATTTGCCAGTGTTGTCCAGTTTGTATCTTCTACGGAAGCTACCACGCCAGCACGGTCAGTGGCTGTAATACCACCCTCAACTACACCAACTTTCAGAATCTGTGACAGACCATATTGGGCATTGTTTTCTGTATCCAATACATAATTTTCGTTTGCTGTACTCATAGCCATCTGATACACCAACGCCAAATCGCCCTCATTGGTGATGCGCAGATTCTCATAGGATACAACACCCGGCTCCCACAAAATCGGATTACCCTGCAAATCCATAAACAGCTTTGTAGTAGAATCAACCTTTTCGTTTTTAACTTTCGCGTTGCTGTGGTACAGCTCCACATCCAGATTACCGGCAACAATCTGGTTGATGCCGGTGGTCGCAGAGTCTGTAAACCATGCAAAAGTTGTGCCCATAAGCATCGATACGCACAGAATCAAAGATATGATACTGTTAATCAACGCCCGTTTTCTTCTTTTCATACAACTCCCTCTCTTTCTTGTGTTTTTTACATCTATTTACAGCGAAAGGACATATGCGGAAGCACTGTCCTTTCACAATAAAATTTTGATTATTCGGAAAGAATAACATGATACGGTGGAATCATGTTATAGATTCGGCAGTCAAAAGATACCGTATGCCGATATCCTTTGATTGCCGCCCAATCCTCTGTAGAGGATTGGGACGGATTCTTGAAGCAAGATTATCATCAATCAAATGTTGGAGTGATAGCTGCCTCATCATTTTTAAGGTTCATCAATAATACTTCCACCGCTAACGCTTACTAAATCACTATAATTTGTAGCATCAGCATCTACCCAAACCGCGTTTGTATTATCAGCCGCAACATTGCTAATATCAACGTTGGACAGAGCAATAGCAGCACCAGCAGCGGATTTAACCATGATGGCAGCTTTCTTAGCAGTGTCGAAGGTTGCATTGGACACCTCTAAAGTAACTGTGGAAGGAGAATCTACATACTGTTCGTCAATCTTGATACCACGACCATCGGAATTAACAGTCAAGCCATCAGCAGTAACCGTCTGACCTTCAGCAGTAATCCACAGCGCATAGTAGTCATGGGTCTCGTTGATGGTGACATTCTTGAGAGTTGTGGTCTTGCCAGCGTTGTCCAGAGCAATAGCCTTATCGAAAGTTACATTCTCAATCAGATAATCACAGTTACTAAATCTAACATCATATGCATTCCAAGTTCCTGCAGAATTACCAGTGCTAGTCATAGAACCATTCTTAATAGTAATCTTTGCATCATCATTCTTCGCACCGATTGCGGACCAATAAGTAGTGGTGATATTCAGTTTGTTGCCATTTAAATCAATAGTTATATTCTCAGTGTTTTCACTACCCAGCTTGTACTCGCCACTGCCAGAAGTAATACTTCCCAGGGAGGTAATCGGCAGATCAATATCATTGGCGAGGGCGACATTAATATTCTCCCAATCTTTAGTCAGAATCGTTGCCAGTTCATCGGCAGTAGATACTTCGTTTGCTTCGAAAGTATACTCGTACTTTCCAACTGTGATATATTCGCCTGTTTCTTCATTTGCTGTACCAGAAGTAGCATCCGGAGCCTTAGTTGTTTCATATAAGCGCAGTTCAACAGTAATTGTAGTTCCTGCATTTTCACCAGTCATATCAACAACACCGCACAGGAAACCTGTATCATCATTGCCGAATTGACAAAGTTCCTCATAGTTAACTGTGATTACACCATCGCCCATAGATTCAATCAAACGAATCTCTGTGCCTGCAGTAATGGCATCAGGTGAAGTCAAAGCAACCCATGCACCACCTGTTTTGTTATCGCAGTACAGTTTATAGTAGCCAGCCAAAGCCACGGAATTTGCCGGAATATCTTCATCTGCACTTACAACAAAGTCTGCATGATAATAACGATACGGAGATTCCTGTGCTTCTTCATAGGTCTCAGTCGGCTGGAACTGATATGCAGTATCTAATGTAATCTTATCTACATTATCAATTCCAACTACAGGAATAGTCAGTTCAGTACTTCCATTCACATTAGCCACAGGTTCAAAACCTGCAAACTTATCATAATCATTACCGAAAGAATCTTCCTCATGCATCAATTGAGTTGCCTGCAAGTTCACACCAAATTCGATATGAAGCGGCTTTCCATCCGAAGTTTTCTGATCATTGTTTGCATTGTAACGATTGTCGATTGTGTTTTCATTCGGCTCCCAGAAAATAACAACTGTTTGTTCAGGGCTCTTGTCGCTCTTGCCAGTGGTCGCATCAGTCTCGCCCTTCGGGAGCAATTCGCCACGAAGCAGGAAGTTGGAAAGTGTTCCAACATTTTCCGCAGCCTTAGCAGCAGCAAGTACATCAGTACGTTTTGCATCATCTGCAATCTTGTCGATAACTGCAACCTTCAGAACCTCAGACAGCTTATGACCGTTCAAATTGTTTTCATTACCAAAGTTCAGAGTCATCTGATACTTCAGGGCAAGAGTACCTACGTTTGCAACCTGTAAGTTCTCATAGGTAACTACACCTGGCTCCCACAATTCAACATCATCGAACAGTTTGGTAGTGGAGTCCACTTTTACACCATCTGCAAGAAGCTCCACATCGAGCTTACCGGCATTGATTGTGTTCATGCCAGTTGTCACTTCATCCGTGAACCATGCAAAAGTTGTTCCAAGAAGCATGCTGAAACAGATCAGAAGGGAGATCACACTGTTTATCAGCGCTCTTCTTGTGCGTCTTTTCTTTGTCATTACATTTTCCTCCTTTTTCGTATTTTTTGTAATAATGACATTTATGTAAACAGCATAAAGCTGTCTGCACCTAAACTTGTTCGCCCATTTCCTCGATATCCAAAGTGGACATCTCCGGCGTAATCTCATCGGTCTCTTTTGTAAAATCAAGTGATAAGCTGTTTTCCTCTTCTGTGGTCTTGGCCTCGGTAGATGTTACTGCATCTTGACTTGAAGTCACACTTGAGACGATTTCACTGGAACTTTCCTCTTTGCCTGTGCTATCTCCACTTTGGGATACTACAGATTCCTCAGTCTCTTTTTCGCTTTCTGTTTCAGAGGTCTCTTCCTTGGAATCGGTACTTTCCTTTGTGGCAGCAGACTCGTCATCTTGTACAGATGCCTCCTCGGAAGTACTTACTATCACATCCGCACTCTCGGAGCCTTCCTCGCTTTCCGAACTGCCCCCAACTGCCGCAGAGCTTTCTTTTTCTGTTTTTGCAGTTGTTTGCATTTTCGGATTTGTCGGGCTTGCTTTTTCTGCTTGATATACAATGATATAATGGGATTCCATCATCTCATCCAGGCCAGGATAGTCCTCGCTGTCTTCTGTCAGCCAGTAAGCCTCGATGGAAACATAGGCATCTTCTTCCAGTATCAGCTGGACGATTCGGTCATCTTCTGGTTCCCAGTCCACACGGTAGGTGCCTTCTGCAATGGAAGAGAACGGAATGATCTCATAAGTACGTGACTCATTTTCTGCATTCTCATCCCAGAATTCTTCAAGCTCCTGTTCTGATTCCAGGACCATGATACTGTTGGAATCTGACGCCAGAAGAGGAAGCCATTTTTCGTCCTCATTCTCGTTAAGGTCTGCGAGCGCCTGTTTGGGAAGATCGTCTGATTGTCCGTCTTTCCGGATATGGATCAGCGCATACATTGGTGCGGTACCGGTCAGCGGTTCGACTGCAATGGTATGGGTGCCGGCTGGAAGCGCGTATTCACCATCCTCGTTCGGATGGATCGCAATGCGGCTTTTGGACATGATATATGTACTGGGTACCTCGGGCTTGATAACAGAAACGCGGCTTTCTGTGGACGCCATGAACCATGCCCATGTACTGGAAACAACACAGAACAGACATAACAGCATGCTGAGACATGATCTGCGCAGAGCCCGCATAAATGCCTGGTCCGGAGTGTCTTTTATATTTTGTCGTTTTCGTGATCGTTTATATTTTCGTTCCATGACAGAATTCTCCCTTCATGAAGTTTTAAGCGATCAAAAGACACAAACGCATCGTTTATGACTTTTGATCGCCCCTCCCGCGCGGGAGGAGCTAAATCGTTGTTTATTCTTCCGTTTCGTTCACGGCTTCATAAATCAATGTGAAAGGTCCCTGCTGGACGCTCTGAATCTCCAGTATACCGGACTCTGGGTCGTAAACATATGTAAGGCCGGTATCTGTGCCGTTGGATGGTCCATGACCGGTTTCGATCACCAACTCGTTCTCAACAGAACCAGACAGATATATGAGCTTTGCAGGCCTTTTTCCGTCTGGAATGCTCCAGGTCAGTGTATATGGTATGTCATTGGATTCTGCGATACCGTAGAGATGGACATCCATAGTCTGTGCGCTCTGATCTTCTTCCAGCTCAATCTCCTCAGGTGTATCGATCGGGGAAACTGAGATCACAATGACAGCTTCATCGGTTGGCTGTTCTGACTGGATATCCACCTGCATGTCCTCCGGAAGATCCACCTGGATGTTTTTGCTTTCTGAAGATACATGCACGGACTCTGTTGTTACATACATTGCGTTATTTCCGGATACTGCGACATTTGTAAAATGGTAAATATGGTCGCTCAGGTCCGGTGTCCAGTTGGCAAGGTCAATACCATATGAATCGGATTCTTCCTCCACCTCGGAGATGTCTTGAGTTGCAACGATGCGCAGGTCGATCTCGCAGTATGCGTCCTGATAGTCTGAGATCTGCTCTTTATTCTCGAATCCCTTCATGCGAATGGATAGGCTGAACGGATCAATTGTTTCGACCATGCCAGATACCGTATTATCACTGTTGGAATCGAGCGTTCTTTCTTGTGAGATCGTCATGTAAGAGATATTATCTACAACCGTTGCATTGGAAGCTGAGGCCAGTGAATGCCATTGTTCCGATGCTTGTTTCTGCTTTGTGCTATCAGTATCTGCATTTTCAAAGTAGATGGAGTATTCCAGAAATTCTGCCAGTCCTGTATCTTTGACAACCAGACCGACCGTGTATTTTAAAGGAAGATTACCGTTGTTTTTCACTGCAAATAGAACTGATTCGGTATCATTCGGTTCCCAATCGGTGGCCCGGAACAGGTTTCCTGTGTTTCCTGCAATGCTTTTATACTCCGTTGTTCCTGGATCCGTATCAGCCATCAACAGATCGACATCCAGTGTACCGGCCACGATCCGCGTTTCTCCACTGCTGACAGAGTCTGTCATCCATGCATATGTCGTACTGATCAGCATAGCGCAGCAAAGGATCAGGGACATGAAGCTGCTTATGAATGCATGTCTGAACCGATTCTTTTTCATTGTCCCATTCCTCCTTTCATTGATTCCGACCACATTTTCGGTCTTGTTTTCACCATTTGTGCTCTATTCGGCAGTTGTTTCTACCGTTTGTTCGGCTGCTGCATCCGCCGGTGATTGGTGCGGTGCACTCTGTTCGATCACTGTGCCTGCCGGTACTGGCTGCGGTGCGGTCTGCGTATTTGCTGCAGCAGTACCGCTAAGCTGAGATTTCAGTGCCAAAAGCTCCTGCATCATTTCCTCAGAACGCTTGCGCTCTGCCTCCAACTGGGCTTTTTCTGCCTGAATCTCTTCCATCTGTTCTTTCTTATATTCTTTGAACAATACAACGCAGTCCCAGCCCTGCATACCAATGAGCAAAAGGAACGGGATCAGGATGCACATAATGTATCCTGGTGTGGTCTTTAAAAATGTAAAGAATGTGCCTACTTTCGGAAGTGTGAGTGCATGTTTTCCCAAAATATACGGATAAGTTACGATAACATTATCGTCTGTATTGGTCGTTGTACCGTATGTTACAAATCCCGGATCACCGTTCTGGTTTGTTGTCTTCCGGCGGATCTTATGGGTGATCGTCTCGCCGAAATACTCCGGATCCTGAGAGATGAATGCAATAATATCTCCCTCCTGCAGCGTGGTCGGGTCTGCCTCTTTTACAATAACTACATCACCGGCGTCAAAGTCTGTCGCACTCATGGAATCGGAGAGTACGATGAATGCGCGATAACCGAACACATTGCGTTCTCTCTGGTTAAGCGTAAATACGGATATGACCGTAAAGATCATCATGCCGACCGCCACAGCTGTGATCAGCCAGGTGATGACATTTTTGATCGTGTTTAAAGTATTTTTCATGTCAAAAGCTCCTTGTTAGTTCTAGTCAAGCGGTCCAAATGTACGGTTCGGATTGTTCTTTTTCTGGATTGCTTCTGCTTTCACATCAAAAGATAATCGCTTCTCCATATATTTATTTCCAAGTTCCTCCGGGAATTTGAAATACATATAGAGATGACGACATTCACCAGGCGCCAATTCATCATTTGCAATCTGCTTTTCCTGCAATTGGGTCATTGTACCCTTATAAAGAACGGTACCTGTGTATTTTCTCTCGCCACGATCCACGCCAGAGTGTACAGAACAATCTTCCGAAGCCCTGTGACTGTTTCCAGGGTTCGTCACTGTAATTTCAATTACGTCCGCAAGTCCACTGTCCGCATCATCAACAGCATCAAAATATAGTCTGTAATAAGCATCACCGGTACCAGTATTCCGAATAAAGAACTCTTTCTCTACCAATACGCCCGGTTCAAACAGGAACCCGTCCGCCTCGGAAATAATCGGTTTTCCATCATTCAGATTAATGGAGATAGTGCCAGTGGAATACGTTGCATTATCCTTCACAACGTATGTGACTGTTACCAGTGCATAAGTGGTGAACGCCAGACATATCGTAAGCAGGATGATCGTGAGAAGTCCTACAATCAGTGTGACTCCAAGAATCAGGAGCGTATCATCCCCCGTCTTTGGTGGATTAACAAGTTCACCCGGCTCGATCGGCCCGTCTGGATAATCCGGTCCGATTGTTTCGCCGGTTCCTGGTTCGCCAGGTGCATCTGGAGCTGTCGTTTCGGTCCCGGAAGCCGGCCTGTCATTCGGATACCATTCATCATCCGGCTCTTCACGTTCCTCGACCTCGACCCACCAGACGAACTCACCGATCATCCATGAGTTCTGATAATCATTGTTAACTTCTTCTATGTCCAGTAAAATCTCAATTTTATAATCGATATGTGATGTACCTCTGGTGTTTGGAGTCCAACAGCTCAGCACATCATCCATTTCACTCATCAGGCTGCCTTTTTCACTGTCTCCGTATTTCAGTTCGTAGCCACTTCCATTATCAATCCAGATTCTGCATCTAAGAACTTCGTCCAGATTATATTTCAATTCTCTTTCATCATCTAAATCCGGGTCTACCAGATTTGCCTTCAGTTCTTCAAACAGCTCTTCTGGGTTCACATTGATGCGGAAGTTCACCTGAACCGGTCCTCGGTGACTCACTTCCACACGGTATTCGTGCTCTTCCTCATCTCCCGGGAACATATTGTCAATGACAAATGGATCACTCGTGTATGGCTGTCCACGGTAGAGCTCAAGGATTCCGTCTTCATCGATCGTTTTTGGACCAAATGTGGTCGTTAAAACCTCTGTCTCCCTTGCAACAATCTTTGCATTCGGAATCTCATGTTTTCTTTTCATTACTTTATCTAATATCGGCTCTGCCGGCTGAACTCTCTCAACTGCAGCACTGCCTGTCGTTATGATATTATCTGTAATAACTGCCTGCGCCGGACGCACATATCTAACAGTTATCCATGCCAGAGCAGTCAAAGAAATCGCCAGAAGAACAGAAAGTACTACAATGGCGATTTCTAATTTCTTTTCTTTGTTGGATGCCATTTTTGCCCTCCAATCTTTGGAATTATTATGTAAAAACGGGGATTTTTGTGGACAAAATCGATATTTTGTCTACACCTAAAAAGTAACAGAAAAACCCAGCAGGGCATTCCTAGAGATAGGATACCACTTTTTACCCTCGTTTTCAAGGCTTTACCTGTTTTTTTAATTAATACAATCCTCTCAGAAACTTACTTTTATTAATCGATTTATGACTGTATTCCGCCATATTAAATGGGCCTTTTTTAATTTTCTTTACTTTCTTTCGTCCATTTTGCATATTTATTAATTTTTTACCGAAGTTTCTAAGGTTTGTATGGTGCTTTCTCTCTTCCCTTATTATAGTCTACATTTTTCGACGTTGTACTAATTTACTAAATAACGAGCCGCAGCTGATCAAGCCATGCCTGGTATTCGAGGCCGGAGGTTACCAGATAGATTCTTGTTGTTTCGATGCTGGAGTGGCCGAGTACGTCTGCGAGGCGGACAATGTCTTTGCTTGATTTGTAGAAAATCCTTGCAAAAAGATGGCGCAGGTTGTGTGGGAAAACTTTTGTCGCTGCTACTCCTGCTGCCTTGCAGAGCCGCTTCATTTCTGCCCAAATCTGTTTTCTGGATACACTTGTGCCATTTCTTGTAAGAAAGATTTCACCGGAGGTGATTTTTTTCTTTTTGGCATAAGCAAGCAGTTTCTGGATGAGCTTACCTGGGAGTAGGATAGTTCGGATTTTTCCTTTCATGGAAACGACTGCCTGTCCTTGTCTGACTGCTTCTACTGTCAGGTACTTTAGTTCTGAAACTCGGATTCCGGTCGCACCGATGGTTTCGATGATCATGGCCAGACGATCTTGTTTTTTGCTTTTCGCAGTTGAAATTAACCGTTTGTAGTCTGTTTTCCCAAGCTCCTTCTTCTGCTCACGGAAAATCTGACGCTGAATTCGCAAGAAACGGGTCCGGCAGTTTTCCCAACCTGCAAATTGATAAAAGCCATGGACGGATGCCAACATGGAGTTGATGGTGGATGGACAATAGTTCAGAGTTAACAGGTGCTCTTTCCACTCTGCCGTCATTTCTTTCGTTACACATCTTCCGTCCAGCCAGGTGGCAAAGCGTTTGACATCTCTCACATATTTTTCGATAGTTCCTGATGCGCGCTCCTCCTCGTGAAGATACTGTCTGTAAGCTCCGATCATGTTTTCTTTGATAATGTAGTTCTGCATATTTTTTCCTCTCTTTCATTGATAATGATTCAGTATCTACTATTTTATACTGGATTATTCTGAGGGAAAAAATATCTTCCTTTTTCTTTTCTAATTTGCTATACTTTCCAATGAACCACCCCACTCTCTCACTATCGGAGGTACATACGCATGAATAAATCAAAACTTCGCGATATCTTAATTGTCGTTCTGATCCTCATCCTTCTGTACTGTATCGGAAGTTTGGGATATCGCTTTTTCCAATATCATCAAGGAACAACGATCTACAATGAGGCGGAAAGTCTTGTGAATTTGCCGGATTTTTCGGAAATTGAAGTTGTGAATGAGACGATGACCGCTTCGGGTCATGAAGATGTGGGTTCTGAGGAAACCACGGTGGAACAGCCGGAAGAAACTGCTGCACCGGATCCGTATGCGGAGGCGCTTCATGACATGGACTTTGCAGCGCTCCGCCAGGTGAATCCGGATGTTCTTGGTTGGATTTTGATGCCGAATACGGTGATTTCTTATCCAATGGTGCAGGCTGCGGATAATGATTTTTATCTGTACCGGACCTGGAAGAAATCAAATAGTATCGTAGGCTCGATTTTTATGGATGCGAATTGCAGTCCGGATCTCAGTGATTTTAATACGATCATCTATGGCCACAATATGAACAATGGTTCCATGTTTGGCTCGCTGAAAAAATATAAGACGACAGACTACTGGGCTTCGCATCCAAACTTTATCATTACCACCGATGAAGGTGTCTACACGTATCAGATTTTCTCTGCTTTTGAGGCAGAACTGACGGACCCGGTCTATATGGTCCGGATCAACCGTGATGAAGAGAAGCAGACGCTGATCGACTGTGCGGTCACTAAATCTGTAATTGCGACCGGTATTGTGCCAACCACGGAGGACCGGATCGTGACTCTCTCCACATGTACAGGTCGTGGACATGAGACTCGTTGGATCATTCTCGGCGTTCTGGATTCTTTCGTTCCTTCAGAATCTGAGGAATCCGAGCCAGCCACTCCTTAAGGTGCTCCACCTGCTGCGACATGGGTTTCCAAGATCAGTTACTCATACCGTACAATTTCTTTTTTCAACCGCTTCATAATCTTTTTTTCTAATCGTGAAATGTAGGACTGGGAGATGCCCATGAGGTCTGCAACTTCTTTCTGGGTCATCTCCGCTCCGTCCGCATTTTTCAGTCCAAATCTCAGCTCTACGATTTTCCGCTCCCTGGGATTTAAATGTGCGATGGCATTGTTAAGGAGATTCAGCTCCACCTCATCTTCGATTCCCTTATAGATCACATCTTCGTCGGTTCCCAAAATATCCGAAAGTAAAAGTTCATTTCCGTCCCAGTCTACGTTCAGAGGTTCGTCGATGGACACCTCCATTTTGGTCTTGTTGGTCCGGCGCAGGTACATGAGGATTTCATTTTCGATGCAGCGTGACGCATAGGTGGCCAGTTTGATGTTCTTTTCCGGGGCAAAGGTGTTGATGGCTTTGATGAGTCCGATGGTTCCGATGGAGATCAGGTCCTCGACTCCCACATTGGTGTTGTCAAATGTCTTTGCTATGTACACCACCAGGCGCAGGTTATGTTCGATCAGTCTGGATTTTGCTTCTTTTTCCTCTGCGGTTCCAAAGCATGCCAGTGTCTTTGATTCCTCTTCCAGGGTCAGGGGGGCCGGAAGTACATCTGCACCACCTATGTAATGGATTTCTCCCTGTTTCTGCATGAGGACAGTGCGAAGTGTCGCCACTTTTTTTAGCTTGAACCGGTTCGGCACCGATAATTTAATGATCATAATGATTTCCTCCTTCAGTTGTCGCTGTCTGATATTTCGGTCGCTTCTAAAACGTATTCTTCCGGCAACAACATGGTGAAATCACCATCTGAAGAAAGCGGTTCTCTTGTGATCGCTACCGCCGGATTTTCTATCGTTATGCACGTTCCATTTTTCTTTATTTCCATTTTTTCGAATGTTATCGCGAATAAAACGCCCCGCTCGGTTCCGACGGCCCGGTATGGGATAAAGAATCCGCCCGAAATTGATTCACAGAACCCTGCGCAATCCTGATAGGAAATGAGAGATACTGGCTTTCCGGTTTCCGGCACACGGAGTCGGTTTCCCGAATCGGCCAGAGCAATGAACTCCCGCGTTTTCCCCCGGTAATAGAGTCTGACTTCAAATCGCTCTCTTCCAATTGCCCGCGCCTTCAAATTTCTCTGTAAAAGAATTCCGGCTGCACCACTCACCAGGCCTGCAAAGACAAGACATTCCCAGTCTGACAAGTGAAAATGCTCTCTGGAGAATGAAAGGCATCCGCCAAGTAGCGCTGAAGAAATTAGAAGGACTGCATTGATCTGAAGCAGTTTCCGGCTTCCAAATGCAATCATTCCCATGAAGCTCCCGACCCCAAAAATGGTCAGGGCCAGCTCCACACCTGGAGAAAACACCGGAACCAGAACTAGAAAACAGTTCCAAAGACTCCCCACCGCAGCTGACGCACAAAGTCTTGCAAGCTGTATCGTCCGCCGCATCAAAACTGCGGTCAGAAACAGGGACAGAAGGTTTAAGAAAAAATCTGTCAGGAAAAATAAGTCAATATAAAACTCATACTTCACCGGCATGCCTCCGTCCCGCATCCCTTTACTCGAGATAACAGGGATTATTATAGGAAGAAACTCCTGCAGAATCTGTCAAACGGACAGGGGCAGGCCGGTTTTTTCATCGCATTTTTCGCCCGATGAACGGCATGATTTTTCCTTGAAATCAAAAGATTTTTAAAGACTGATTTTTAGATTTCGCCACAACGTGTCGATAAAAGATGAGAGAAACACTGGAT
The DNA here is from genome assembly GCA_017482945.1 of Lachnospiraceae bacterium. GTDB lineage: Bacteria > Bacillota > Clostridia > Lachnospirales > Lachnospiraceae > Pilosibacter. The sequence goes on along the minus strand of JAFUMF010000115.1, from coordinate 5,278 downwards.
TTCTCACATGGAAAAACAGAAAAACGTCAAAGAAACAGGACAATCCTGTAGAAATATCTGACTAAAACTTTTACTTTTGTCGTTTTTGAGTGCTTCATCTGATGTAGATGACTTTACAGGGAAATCTTACAGAGGATATCTCTGGCACATATCTGTACATGCATTTCCCAAAAATGATTTTGCCGATTTTCTCAGCAAATAGATTGATAAAGATTTAAGTAAAAACAGGTGCCGCGAAGATTGGCGGCACCTGCAAACTTCATTAGAATTGTAAATTCAGATTATCTGCGGTTCTTTAAGAAATCTGGGATATTGATCTGAGTCTGCGGCTGAGCCGGACGATAAACCGGAGCGCTTGTCGGGATGTTTAACTGCGGAGCTGTTGCAGCGGCTTCTGTCTTCGGAGCTGCTGTTGTCTTCGGAGCTGTAGCCGGCATTTTTGCCTTGTAGTTTGTGAAATCCTTCATTGCGCGCTCAACCGGTGTGTTTGCACAATGAGCATCAAGACCAGTAGCGATAACTGTGATTGTAGCTTCGTCTTCCATGGACTCGTCGTACATCGCACCGAAGATGATGTTTGCATCGTCACCGGCAAGTTCCTGAACGTAAGTTGCTGCTTCATTTGCTTCGATCAGGCTGATATCACCGGAGATGTTGATGATAACATCGGATGCACCTTCGATTGTTGTCTCAAGAAGCGGGCTGGAAACTGCCTGCTTAACAGCCTCGAGAGCCTTGTCATCACCCTTCGCACGGCCGATACCGATGTGAGCGATACCCTTGTCCATCATAACTGTCTGTACGTCAGCGAAGTCAAGGTTGATGAGACCCGGTACGTTGATCAGGTCTGTGATTCCCTGTACGGACTGAAGAAGAACTTCGTCAGCTTTCTTTAATGCTTCCGGCATTGTTGTACGTCTGTCAACAATTTCAAGAAGACGGTCGTTCGGGATTACGATTAATGTATCAACTGCGTTCTTCAGGTTTTCGATACCTGCAAGAGCGTTGTTCATACGCTGTTTAGCTTCGAAACGGAACGGCTTTGTAACAACGCCGACTGTAAGGATGCCCATATCTTTTGCGATCTGTGCAATTACCGGAGCTGCACCTGTACCGGTACCGCCGCCCATACCACAGGTAACGAATACCATGTCAGCGCCCTTCATTGCCTGAGCTAACTCTTCCTGGCTCTCTTCCGCTGCCTTCTCACCGATTTCCGGTTTTGCGCCTGCGCCGAGACCCTTTGTTAACTTCTCACCGATCTGCATAGCAGTCGGAGCTTTACAGAACTGGAGTGCCTGTTTATCAGTGTTGATACCGATGAACTCTACACCCATAATATTTTCTTCAACCATGCGGTTAATTGCGTTATTACCTGCGCCGCCTACGCCGATAACAAGAATTCTAGCGGCGTTCTCAGCCTCATTTATCTTAATCTCTAACAAGATCGTCTCCTCCTTTATCCTCTCACTAGGTTTGATTTTGCTTCATTTATGTGTTTCATGGAGCGAAGTCCATATTAATCTAACATATATAATATTTGATTTTACGCAAAATATCAACAGTTATTTTAACATTTTTGTAATACCTGAACGTCTTTATTCTGTGATGAAAGAATACATCGGATTGCTGTTATTTTCATCATAGTTGTCCAGATAAAGGGTTCCGGCCATTCCCTCGATTTCCGGTAAAATGTCGCTCAACTCTGAAATTTTTCCATTCAGATCATCGTCATTTCCAAGTTCTACCGTAATATCATCAATGTACAATTCTGCTTCCATGAAGCTGTTGTAATTGATCTTGTCCACCTTTACTTCGTTGATGGAAAGGACCTGAGTCAGATTTAAGATCTGCTCGAAAATGGTCTGATTTTCCACCGGAAGCGGCTGATGAAGCACGATATGGCCGAACTCCATTCCTGTTACCCACGGGATGCCTTCCAGCTGTTCGCCGGAGCTTTCCACGATAATTCCGTCTTTGTCGAAGTACATGTAGCTGCTCATGTAGGAAACATAGCCGACTACGCTCTTTTCATAGACCACGACTCTGACTTTCGTCGGGCTCTGGAATTCAATTTTATAATCCTCGATAAACGGGATGGATTTCTTTTCCCGGAACTGGCTTTCGTAGTAACAGTATGCCGAATTCCGGGACCATTTTCCGTCAAAGATCAGGTCAACGATCTGTTCTTCTGTATACTGTTTGTTTCCGGTCACTTCGATTTCTTTGATCCGGACTGCGAAAAACAGGATTCCGATCAGGAGGACGATTCCGAGGAGCACGCCAAGTATGATGGCCGCTGTCTTTCCTCTTCCGCGTCGTCTTCGGTATCCGCTGTATCCCGAGTACCCTCTTCCTCTTCTTCTTCTCATCCTTCGTTACCTCTCCAATGTAATGCTATTGGAAACACTTAATACCATTCCCATTTCAATCATCAAAAACAGGACGGACGTACCACCATAGCTGATGAACGGGAGTGTGATACCGGTGTTCGGGATCACGTTGGTTACTACTGCAATATTTAAGATTACCTGAATGGCAATGTGGGCCATGACACCAATGACCAGGAAGGAACCGAAAATATCCGGTGCGCTTCCGGCAATTCTCATGAACCGGTAGATCATGAACAGGAACAGGAAGATGACCATCACTGCTCCGAACAGTCCCAGCTCCTCACAGATGATCGCGAAGATCATATCATTCTGGGGCTCTGGAAGGAAGCTCAGCTTCTGGATGCTCTGTCCGAGACCTTTTCCCAAAAGTCCGCCGGAACCGATGGCGTAAAGTCCCTGAAGAACCTGGTAGCCGCCATCCTGCGGATATGCCTCAGGATTTTTCCATACTAAGATTCGCTCTAACTGGTATGCCTGTAAGATGCCGGCATTTTCCAGTGCCACCGCGACCGGGGGCGCGAACATGATGACCGCCGCGACCGCCGTTATAAATAGGACGAACGGCCATTTTCTCTTATTCGCAACGAACATCATAACGATGGCGATGCCGCAGATAATGATACCGGAACTTAAGTTGTTCATGGTAACAAGGAGCGCCAACGGCAGGATCAACACTGTAATCACGCCCCAGGACCGCCATTCGTTGATTTTTTTGCCTAATTTCGTAATGATCACGGCCATTACGAGAATTACTGTGATTTTTACTAGCTCCGCAGGCTGGATCGTAAATGAGCCATAACCAAGCCAGCGTTTTTTACCGTTTCGCGCGATACCAAGCGGTGTGAAGTTTACTAAAACCATGCAGACATAGGAAACAACCAAGGCCAGACCTGCAAACTTCGCGAAAAAGTGGTAATTCATTTTTGAGATGATGAGCATTCCCACGAACCCTGCCAGAGCGATGTACATCTGACGGGTCATATAATAGGAAGGTGCTTTTCCATCGATCTGTGCGCTGTATGAGCTGGAGCTGTAGATCATGATCAGTCCGAATACAGTCAGGAAGATGATCGTGAACAACAGACTGTAATCATAGTATCTGCGCAGCTTTTTTTTCTTTTTCTTAGGCACTGCCTGCTGCTGGTCCATGTCGTCTCCCTCCCCATTCTATTCCGGTCTCATGCCCGCAGCATAAGTCGGTTCTGATTTGGACTGTCTTAGTCAAAACGTTCTATTACAGAGCGTTTACGAAATCTTTGAACATTCTTCCGCGCTCTTCGTAGTTCTTGAACTGTCCCCAGCTTGCACATGCCGGAGAAAGAAGAACGAAGTCACCGCTGTTTGCGTAGGATGCGCAGACCTGAACGGCCTCCTTTAAATCCTCTGCGTACATGATATCTGTCATGCCATGTCTCTTTGCGCACTCAGCAATTTTATCTCTTGTCTGTCCGATGAGAACCAGATAGCGGACTTTTCCGTCGAAGCTTTCGATCCACTCGTCGTATTCGGAGTGTTTGTCGTAGCCGCCTGCGATCAATAAGGTCGGGCCCGGCATTGCTTTGATTGCCTGGATCGCTGCGTCCGGATTGGTTCCCTTGGAGTCGTTATAGTAAGTAACGCCGAAACGCTCTCTTACGAACTCAATTCTGTGTTCTACTGCCTTGAATTCCTTGCATGCTTCGCGGATCACGTCCATCGGAACGCCGAGACTTAAGGAAATTCCGACTGCTGTCATCACGTTTTCGTGGTTGTGGCCGCCGATGATGTTTAAGTCGTTGACATCAAGCACGTTTTCTGTCTTTCCGTCATGTCTGTATACGATCATGTCGCCGTTCATGAAGATGCCATTTTCCAGCTTCTCTTTGCGGCTGAAGTACAGAACGTTGCATTTTAATGTGGTGCCGAACTCTCTGAGGACCGGATCGTCATAGTTGAGAACGCATGTATCCTCTTCTGTCTGGTTTCTTGCGATTCCTTCTTTTACCTGGATGTAGCATTCCATGGTCTTATGACGGTCTAAGTGGTCTGGTGTGATGTTTGTGATGGCAGATACGTTCGGACGGAAGTCCATGATGGTCTCGAGCATGAAGCTTGAGATCTCTGCTACTGTCACAGACTCATCGATCGTCTCTAATGCATGGAGCGCATATGGGTCACCGATGTTTCCTACTACGAATACACTATCATAGTAGTGTTTCATGATCTCGCCTGTTAAAGCTGTGGTTGTTGTTTTTCCGTTTGTACCTGTGATCGCTGCGATCTTACCCTTTGTGCAGTGGTAAGCAAGCTCGATCTCACTCCAGATCGGGATCTTTGCCTCGTCGATCACTGCCACGAACGGCGCTTCCAGGGAAATGCCCGGGCTGATGACTGCCAGTTCCACACCTGTTAAATCTAATTTTTTCAGTTCACCGAGAACGATGGTAAGCTTTGCGTCCTCGTCAAATTTTGCCTTTATGGTCTCTGCGGAAAGCTTATCGTTTCCGTCATATAATACGACTTCGCCGCCCTGTGCGAGAAGAAGCTTTGCGGCAGCGATACCGCTGATACCGGTTCCTGCAACTAATACTTTCTGTGACATGGTTCTTCCTCCTATAATCCTAAGTATGCAACCAGACAAAGGATTGCTGTAACAATTGAAAATACGGCTACGACTCTTGTCTCGGACCAGCCACACAGTTCGAAGTGGTGGTGGATCGGGGCCATTTTGAAGATTCTCTTTCCGCCGGTCTTTTTAAAGTAGGTTACCTGGATGATGACAGAAAGTACTTCCACCAGGTAGATGATACCCACGATCGCGATGAAAATCGGCATCTGCATCATGAATGCGGAGGATGCCACGAAACCGCCAAGTGCCAGGGAGCCGGTGTCGCCCATGAACACTT
>JAFUMF010000114.1 GCA_017482945.1 Lachnospiraceae bacterium | reverse complement strand
GGCTGGACAGCGGCAGAGAATACCAAGGCACAGGCAGACAGAAAATATGCTCTGGGTCTGATCAGCCGACAGGAATATTTACAGGCAGAAGCTAACTGGCTGACTGCCAAGGCATCGAAGGAACAGGCGGCACTGAATCTGACTGAGGCGATGGAGACTTATGAGTGGGCAGTGAATGGACTGATGACCCAGTAAGCGGGTCCTGCAACGAGGTGAAAGAATGAAAAAAATAATCAAACGAGTAATTCCGGCAACGCTTGCCATGTCACTGGCCGTGACCCCGGTCGTGGCGCAGGCTGCAGAGTTTAAGCCAAGCCCGGGAAATCCGTACGCGCCGGAAGTGATGGCGAAGCTGGAAGATAATGTGATGGAGTACGGTGAGATTGAAATGCTCATCGACACCTACAATACGACACTGAAAAATTTAAAAGACAGCTATGGAGATTCCAAGAACTCCATGAAGGATATTGAGAAAGTGAAGGAGCAGGTCTACGACGGTTCCGAGCAGCTTCTTGATGCGTCTTATTTGATGGCTGATTCTGCGGAATCCATGAGACAGATGGTCGGTTTTGAGCTTTCTTCAGCCAGTCTGAAGGAGATTCTGAATGGAATTAAGAACAACTATGGTTCCGGAAATGCTGGAATCAACATGGAGCAGGTCAAAGACCAGATCATGAGCGGCATAAATGATTTTCAGAATTCCAGCGTTCAGATTCCGAGCCTTTCTGAAATGCTTGAAAGTCTGACTGGAGAGGACATCCAGGTGACGACCGTTTCCATTGCACCGTCCACCTATGCGGAACTGGTATATAATTCTGTCCTTCTGGAAAACCAGGCGGAACAGATCTTACTTACAGCCGATCAGCTGACCGAAATGTCTCCGGAGATGATGAAGATCCAGATGATCGACAGCCCAAGAGCAATGATGATCAGCGGCGCCCAGAGCATGCTGATCGCGTATGAGAACATCCGCGTTCAGAAAGAAGTTCTTCTGGAATCCATCGCGCTGGCAGAAGCTGGTCTTCAGACAACAGAACGTATGGCGGCGGTAGGAATGGGAACACTGAATAATGTGTACTCTACAAAACAGGGCGTTGCGGCGGCCAAGTCAGGTCTTGTGACTCTGGAGGCCAACGAAGTGAACCTTCGCCAGCAGCTCTGCAACATGCTCGGCTGGGCATATGACGCATCTCCGGAAATCCCGGCGATCCCGGCCCCGGACATGAGCAGAATTGATGCGATGAATCTGGAGGCGGATACCCAGACCGCGATTAACAACAACTTTACCTTAAAATACAATCGTCTCAGCGAGGACACTCTGACAGACGGTTCTGTGCAGATGGAAAATCTTCACCGTACCCTGAAGGCAGAGGAGGCGGAGATCGCGACTTCCATGGTAAGTCTCTATAATTCCGTTCTTCAGGCTCGCAGCGAGTATTACAATGCGCAGACCACACAGGGACTGGAACTGACCAATCTCATGACAGCAGAGAGAAAACTGGGCCTTGGTCTGATCAGCAGCATGGAGTATTTGCAGCAGAAAAATACCTACAAATCGGCTGAGACCAATGTGCGAGTTGCGGAGCTGAATCTTCTCCAGACCATGGAGACCTATGACTGGGCAGTGAAGGGAAATCTGACACTGAGCCAGTAACAGGTTTTGGTTGCCAAAATCGATGGAAGGCGTATAATCTAAATCAGAGATGATTGAACATTACGGGGGACAAAACAGTGACAGAACTTGTAGTATTTTTTGCGTCCATTGTAGCAGGTGTGATCCAGTCGGTGACGGGATTCGGTTCGGGAATTTTTATGATGTTATTTTTCCCGCTCTTTTTCCCGATCTTGCAGGCATCGGCGCTTTCTTCCTCCATTTCGCTAGTCTCAAATGTTTCTCTGAGCTGGCGGTACAGAAGGAAATGTCAATGGAAGCTGACACTTTTTCCATCGATCGTTTATATTTTGACCAGTTCGGCTGCGATTTTGCTGGCACCATATCTGCCGACGGAGACGTTAAAAAAGGTATTCGGCGGATTTCTTGTGATCCTGTCCATCTACTTTTTGACAGTTTCCGGAAGAATCAAGATCAAGGCGAATCTGGTATCGGCGACCATCTGCGGCGCACTGTCCGGCGTGGTCGGCGGACTCTTTGGCATCGGCGGACCGCCAATGGTCATCTTTTTCCTGGCGGCGCTGGATGATAAGGAACAGTATCTGGGAACCATCCAGTTCTTCTTCCTGGTGACCAGTCTTTACACCTTCATATTCCGGATCATCAACGGTATTTACGGAGTGGAGCTGATCCCGTTTTCTCTGATCGGCATTGTCGGAATTTTGATCGGGAAAGCCATCGGAACCAGGATCATCGACCGGATCAACGCAGATACGATGAAAAAAATCGTATACGTGTTCCTTGGATTTTCCGGTCTCACCAATCTCATGTGATCAGAGAGAGGAGAAGAGGTCGGCCAATTTAAATCGAATCGTTATGCGGGGCAGGAGAGAATCCTGCTCCGTTTTGTATTTGCTGGAGGCAAGCAGAGCATGAAAATCGTCCTCAGGGAGCAGCGCCTTCAAGGTTTCCTTTGAATCATCCGGAACAATGGCGTAGGTACTGTCCAGATAACAGAGCGACGGATAAAGCACGCACCAGAAATTTTCCCCGCCGCCATCCCCGATGATCACGCGGACTGCTTCGTAAGTACCTGCCGGGAATGTCATGTCTCCGTAGGTCTTTTGCGGAAACTCGCAGGTTTCCAGAGCAATTTTTGCCGGATAATCAAAGCCGCACTCCGCAATAAATTCTTCTGCGATCCGTTCCAGGGTTGATTTATTGTCTAAAACGTACTGTTCCACCATATCTTTATCTGAACGAGAATCCACTCCTGCCCGGATTTCCTCAAGCAGTAGATCCTTCACCGCAAGCTTCAGCGCCTGGTCCTCCGCCGAGTTGCTGTTTGCCAGCACATGGAACCGCAAGATCTCCGGTGCGATCCGCGAGGCCAGGGCCTCATCGTTTCTGCGGATTCCATTCATGGCAAGGAGAAACGCAGTCAGTATCAGCGCCAGAACCATGCAAAAGTCATATGTCTTTTTCATCATATCCACCTCATTTTTATCATATTTACTATTTGTTATTATGGACGATTGTGATATAATCTAAACGGACTGCGCCCAAAATCGGGAAAAAACTGGAAACGGGATCCGGGGCGCACACATTGGAATATAAGAGAGGAATTTAAACAATGAGCAAACTGAATCTGGTTGCACTGTTTGGCGGTCAGTCTTCCGAGCATGTAGTTTCCTGCATGTCCGTACAGAACGTGGTCGCAAACATGAATACAGAAAAATATAATGTCATCTTAGTAGGAATCACAGAGGAGGGCCGCTGGCTGAAGGTGGACTCCACAGAAGAAATCAAAAACGACACTTGGAGAGAGAGCAAGGTAAGTGCCGCTCTTTCCCCGGACGCAACAGAAAAATGCCTGCTTCTGATGAAAGATGGAAATGTGGAAAAGGTTCCGGTGGATGTGGTATTCCCGGTACTTCACGGTCTCTACGGCGAAGACGGAACCGTTCAGGGAATCTTTGAGCTTGCAAAAATCCCATATGTTGGCTGTGGTGTACTTGCATCCGCAGTTTCCATGGATAAACTGTCCACAAAGATCATCGTAAACAGCCTCGGGATCCGCCAGGCTGCATTCGTTGCGATCTTTAAGGAAGAAATGCATGATATGGAGGCAATGGTCGCACGCGTAGAAAACGCGTTCCCGTATCCGGTCTTCATTAAGCCGTCCAACGCAGGCTCCTCCAGAGGTGTATCCCGCGCCGACAACCGCGAGGAACTGATCGCAGGCCTCATCGAAGCTGCAAGACATGACAGAAGAATCCTCGTTGAGGAAATGATCGTTGGCCATGAGGTCGAGTGCGCTGTTTACGGCGGCGGCCTTGAGGAAGTGAGAGCATCCGGTGTGGGCGAGATCCTGGCAGCAGCTGAGTTCTATGACTTCGATGCAAAATATAACAACGCAGAGTCCAAGACCGTGGTAGACCCGGAACTCCCGGGAAATGCAGCAGAAATCGTGAGAGAAGCAGCTGTAAAAATCTTCAAAGGCGTTGACGGCTACGGACTTTCCCGCGTAGACTTCTTTGTGGAAAAAGACGGCGGTGTCGTATTCAACGAGATCAACACACTCCCGGGCTTCACAGCCATCAGTATGTACCCGATGCTCTGGGAAGCAAGAGGAATCAGCAAACCGCAGCTGGTCGATGCCCTCATTGACCATGCGTTTAAGAGATATGAAAGGTAAGGATCATGGATAAGAATGCACCAATCGGAGTATTCGACTCCGGCGTGGGCGGCCTCACCGTTGCCCGCGAGATCATGCGCCAGCTTCCGGAAGAACGAATCATTTATTTCGGTGATACGGCGAGACTTCCCTACGGAAGCAAATCCAAAGAGACGGTCATCCGCTTCTCTGAGCAGATTATCCGGTTCCTTCGAACAAAAGACGTAAAAGCGATCGTCATCGCCTGCAACACAGCCTCTTCCTTCGCTCTGGATGAAGTGAGAAAGGTGGAGGATATCCCGATCATCGGTGTGATCAACGCCGGCGCGAGAGCAGCTGCCGCGGCATCCAAAAACGGAAAAATCGGTGTCATCGGAACCGAAGGCACCATCAACAGCGGAACCTATGCCAAGGCGATCATGGATATGAAGCCGGGCGTGGAAGTGTTCGGAAAAGCATGCCCGCTTTTCGTACCGTTGGTAGAGGAAGGCATGTTCCACGATACGGTGACTGACGAGATCGCGTCCAGATATCTTTCCGAACTGAAGTCCAAATATATCGATTCACTGGTGCTCGGCTGTACCCACTACCCGCTGATCCGCTCGACCATCGCGCGGACTATGGGAAGCGATGTGACGCTGGTCAATCCGGCTTATGAGACAGCGGTACAGCTTAAGACACTGCTCAGATCCATGGAAATGAACTGTGATGAAGGGCGGAATCTTCCAAACGAGGAGAAGTACCAGTTCTTTGTGAGTGACATGGCGGAGAAATTCCGTGCATTTGCAACAGCGATTCTTCCGGACGAAGTGAAGGAGACCATAAAAATCAATATTGAAGAGTATTAAAGGGAGCAGGGCTATGGCAAAAGACGTTCTTGTGAGCGTAAAAGGAACTCAGGTGATCGGGGAGGAAAGCGATACCATCGAGGTGATCACCCCGGGAACCTGGTATGAGAGAAACGGAAAACAGTATCTGATGTACGAGGAGACCTTCGAGGAAATCAAGCAGACCACGAAGAACACGGTGAAAATCACACCGGATCTGATCGAAGTGACAAAAAAGGGCGTGATAGAGAGCCGGATGATCTATGAGCGCGGCAAAAAGCACATGTCCAACTACATGACACCGATGGGACTGATCGTTCTCGGCATCACGACGAAAGATTTGTTTGTGGAAGCAGATACAGAAAAGCTCCGTGTGGAGATCCGCTATGCGCTGGAGATGAACGGCCAGTTCATTTCGGACAGCAGTCTGGAGATCAATGCAGGAGTCAAAGGCACAGGTACTCTGAATCTCACAGAGTAGAAATGGGGGAGAAGGATGAATCAGACATTGAAAGACATTTATGCACGCAAATCCGTGCGTGTGTTTGAAGACAGACCGATCGGAGCAGAGGAAAAGAGAAGGATCTTAGAGGCTGCGATCCAGGCGCCGACAGCCGGAAATCAGGGCATGTTCGCGATCATTGACGTGACAGATCCGGAGCTCAAGAAAAAGCTTGCTGAGACATGCGACCATCAGAAGTTCATCGCCACAGCTCCAATGGTTCTGGCATTCTGTGCGGACTATCAGAGATGGTACGACGCATATGTGGCTCATGGTGAGCCGGACGTGAGAAAGCCGGAGGAAGGCGATCTGATGTTAGCCTTCGAGGATACGATGATCGCAGCACAGAATGCTGTGGTCGCTGCCCAGTCCATGGGGATCGGCTCCTGTTATATCGGTGATTTCCTGGAAAATTATGAGATCCAGAAAGAAATTTTGAACCTTCCGAAATATGTGGTACCGGCTGTTGTGATCGTGTTCGGATATCCGACCGAGCAGCAGAGAGAACGTGTGAAACCGCCGAGGTTTGCGGTGGAAGACGTGGTTGGCGAGAACACTTATCTGAGAAAGACCGGCGATGAATTCTTAGACATGTTAAAGAAGCGCCACAATCTGGAAGGCGAGGCATTTGACCGTTGGTTCACTGCCTTCTATAATAGAAAGTACAACAGCGATTTCAGCCGCGAGATGAGCAGATCCGTACACGAGATCATCAAAGCGTGGGTGGAATAGGAATCCTGAAAAAGGCGGCCGCAGCATCGGCCGGAGACAGAGAGAAATAAAAAATCCGCAAGTGACATTCAGTCATTTGCGGATTTTGTAGTCTGCGCGATTATTTGTCTTTCTTGAAAATACCTTTGATACGGTCGCCGATCGTTTTCTTTTTCGGAAGCGGAAGAAGACCGCCGCGTGCGCTCTTTACTTCAGTTATGTAAAGGCCGCTGATCACTACCTTCGCCTCTGTCTTTAACGGAAGCTGCTGATATGCTTTTTCTTCAGCGATCATTGTCAGGATCTTCGGACCAACCTTAACCTTTACTACCGGCACTTTAACGCGCTTTGCGTACCATGCAGCCTGCTCCATTGCAACCTCCGGAAGGCCTGCATCTTTTAATTTCATCTTCTTCTTATCGATCGCGATAAGTGTAACCGTCTGTTTTGCAGCGTCGATCATTGCCTGTGATTCGACCTGTTTTCTTTCCATTTTTCTACCGAAGTAGTACATGATTCCAAGAACGATTGCAGCAACTACTACAATGATCAGGATAACATTCAAAAATGTGTTCATGAAATAACCTCCAATAATCATCACATTCGTCTATGCCCTCAGACAAGACGCCACTCTAGAAAATTATAACATTCCTTAGATAAAAGCGCAAGCGAATATTTGTTTTGGAAATTTCTGGCACAACTTTTCAGAGAATTCCGAAAAAAGTTGACGATATATCCTGTTAATGGTAAAATATAACTGTTGACGGGACAAGTGTCAGCAAACTGTGACCGATCAAAGAGTTATATAGGAAAGGTGATATGAACATGGGTAAACAGACGGCTTGGAAAGAAATTGATAACACAGCAGCAGAAATTTTAGAAGCAAGTGATATTATTTGGGATTGCGCGGAGACCGCATTCTTAGAGACAAAATCTATGAAGGTTCTCTGTGATTTACTTAGAAAAGAAGGTTTTGAAGTAGAAGAAGGTACTGCAGGTGTTCCAACTGCATTCAAGGGCACATTCGGTTCCGGCAAACCGGTGATCGGTTTCCTCGGCGAGTATGATGCACTTTCCGGTCTGAACCAGGTAGCAGGCGTTGCTGAAAAGCAGGCGTTCAACTCCGGCGCTCCGGGACATGGCTGCGGCCACAATATGTTAGGTACTGCATCCCTCTCTGCAGCAATCGGCGTTAAGAAATACTTAGAAGAAACAGGCAAATCCGGTACAGTTGTTTACTTCGGTTGTCCGGGTGAAGAAGGCGGCTCCGGTAAAGCATTCATGGCAAAAGGCGGCGCATTTGAAGGTCTCGATGCAGCGATCACATGGCATCCGGGTGACATTACAAGAGCCGATACAGGAAGCTCCCTTGCAAACTATCAGGTAGCTTATAAATTCTATGGTACGAGTGCACATGCAGGCGGCGCTCCGCATCTTGGAAGATCCGCATTAGACGCTCTTGAGCTTATGAACATGGGCGTACAGTTCTTACGTGAGCACGTAGTTCCGGAGGCAAGAATCCACTATGCGATCACAAATACTGGCGGTTACTCCCCGAACGTAGTACAGCCGTACGCAGAAGTTCTGTACCTGATCCGTGCTCCGAGAACTTCTCAGGTTGAGGAAATCTACCAGCGCGTAAACAAGATCGCAGAAGGCGCTGCTCATATGACAGAGACAAGAGTTGAGATCGACTTCGTAAAGGGCTGCTCCAACCTGGTAAGCAACAGAGTAATCGCTAAGAAGCTTTGGGAGAACCTTGTTGAGCTCGGCGCTCCGGAATACACAGAGGAAGAAGAAGCTCTCGCAAAATCCATCCATGAGACAGTTGCAAAACCGTACGAGTCCATCGAGAAATTTGCGAAAGAGTTTAATAAAGAAACAAAACAGGAGATCCTTTCCCACAAGGGCGAGAGTCTGTACAAATTCGTTGTACCGTTCCTTGAGAATGGCGTTATGTCCTTCGGTTCCACAGACGTTGGTGATGTAAGCTGGAACTGCCCGACTGCTCAGTGTTACGTAGTTACTTGGGCAGCAGGTACTCCGGGCCACTCCTGGCAGATCGTAGCTCAGGGTAAGAGCGGACTTGCTCATAAGGGCTTAATCTACGCTGCAAAAGCTATGGCTGGTGCTGCAATCGATATGTACGAGGATCCGGCTGTGATCGAAGCTGCAAAAGAGGATATGTTAGAGACATTAGACGGCGAAACATATCTCTGCCCGATCCCTGATGGCTGCAAACCGAGAGCAATTGGTATGACAAAAGCATAATCGGAAAAATCTGATTGAAATGTAAACTGGACCGTGGAGTGCCGAATCCGGCATTCCACGGTTTTCTGCGTTGATTTTGCCACACTTTTCTGTACACCCATCTTGCAAAAGCACTTTTATTCTCCATAAGTTATGTTATACTTAATGGTATGAACGAAAGAAATCGAGGAATTAGAATGAACGTAAGAAAGAAATTTGCAGCACTTGCGATGATCGGACTGATGAGCGTATCGGCGTTATGTTGTCAGCCGGCGTATGCAGCAGAGCGGCCATCCTATTTAAAATCCGTAACCTACTTCGGCGACGAGTGGCCGATCAACTATTGGGGCAGTGAAGATAAAGATATGGCTGCCAATTTTGAAAAAATCAAGGCGGATGGTTTCAACAGCATCATCCTTGTCATCCCGTGGAGAGAGTTCCAGCCGGCCGACGGAACGCAGGAGTTCAATCCGGTGGCATTCGAACGTCTGAATCAGGTCATGACCTGTGCGGCGGAGCATGATCTCTGGGTGGTGTTAAGAATTGGTTATTCCTGGGATTACTATGAGGCATCGGAACTTCCGACCAGATTTGGCGGTCTGGTAAATGAAGGCAGTGCAGACCGTGCTCTTTGGCTCCAGTATTGTCAGGCGATCTATCAGGCGGCATCTGCGCACCCGAATTTCCACAGTGGTTTCATCACCTGGGAGGATTTCTGGGACTACGTCCACAATATGGGTCGGAATTACGATCTGGCAAAAATGAGAGAACTTGCGGCCACCAGCGGTTATCAGCAGTACTTAAGTGAACGCTACAGTCTTGAGTATGTTTCTGCAAAATATGGCACAAGCTTTGGAAGTTTTGCGGAAGTCTATCTTCCAAAACGGAGCATGGAGGCGGCAGAGCTGTTCTTTGAATTTTATGATGATATGTTAAATGGTCTTCTGGCGCAGTCTCAGACCGTGTTCCCGGGACTTTCGATGGAAGTTCGTGCCGATGGAGACCCGGTCTATCGCCAGGATGGATCCATGTATTACTATTCTCATCATGTGACCTATCCGTGCAATGGCGCAGAATATTCTGCGCTGATGTACAGCGTGTCTATGGGACAGAAAAATGAAAGTGACCGGATCAGTGCCGGGGAGGCGCTTGCAGCTACAGACCGGAATCTGGATGCGCTGGGTGCACTTAGCGGAAAGAAATATTATGCAGAGCAGCTCCTTTACATGGATACAACAGAGGAGTTCTCTTACAATACACAGGTCCACGATGAGGAAGTGGATGATTATGTCTGCGGTCTTGCTCCGATCCTTCAGAAGAATACCATGGGATATGGTCTCTGGGTGTACCGGAATTATGTGAATAACTGTGTATACAATGGTCAGTTCGGGCTGGATACCACGGGCTGGAGATTCAGTGGCAATTGTAACGTTGAGGAAGTTGACGGAACCAGGATGGCATGTCTTGCGAAAGGCTCCTCTATTACGCAGAAGCTGACCGGTCGTATGTCTGGCGGCGAGGTGCAGGTGGAGTTCTATGCGAAGCCGGAATTCAGTAATTCGGTCGTAACGGTTACGATTGGAAGCAAGACGCAGGAAATCAAGGTTCCGAAAGCCGGAACATATACGTGTCAGTTCACCTATCCGTGGAATGAAGAGTTCACGATCACCATTGGCAGCAATAAACGTGCATATGTGGATGATGTGCGAGTATATACATATGAGCAGTATGGTCGTATTTACGACAAAGAGGGCAATGAACAGGATCTGGCCGATGACTTCAGATTCTTGAACAGCCAGTTACCGTAAACCATATGCAGGGATGAACCGTTTATCATCGCTTGCAGCTTGTGAGGGCTTCGAACCGGGAGGAATGGATATGGAAGAGAACAGAAATCTGGAAGAGATTTTGGCAAGGATTGAAGAAAGTGAGCGAAAACAGGAGAAATATATGAGACGGCAGTGCCGGATGACAATGGTCATGGCGCTGTGCTGTGTGGGAATTCTCTGTGCAGTAATTCTTGCGTACCAGAACATTGTCCCGGCGGCTCAGGATTCTCTGCAGGCGATCGGCGAGGTGACAAAGGATCTTGGTGAAATTTCTGCGCAGCTTACAGAAGCGGACCTTGCGGGACTTGTAGAGCATGTGGATCAAATGGCAGTGACCAGTGAAGAAGGAATCAAACAGGCATTGGAGCAGATCAATGCGATTAATATTGATGAGCTGAATCAGGCGATCCAGGCACTTTATGAAGTGATTGCGCCGTTGGCGAAGCTGATGAGCCGGTTCTAGCAGCCCGAGGAAACACACGGTACAATTTTAAAAGGTGCGAGTGGAACGATTGACATGACTGAAGTTCGTAGGAGGAATTTTATGATTAATGAGAAACGTGTTTTAGATACATTCCTTGAGTATGTACAGATTGACAGTGAGTCCAGAAATGAAAAAGAGATGGCGGAGCGTCTGGTGGCGGACCTTCAGGCACTTGGACTGGAAGTGAAGACGGACCATGCCGGTGAAGGATTCGGCTCCAATGGTTTTAACGTGTGTGCATATCTGGAAGGCACACTTCCAGGAGAGACAACCATCATGAATGCACATATGGACACAGTTGCCCCGGGAAATGGAATTAAACCGATCGTGGAAAACGGGATCGTACACACCGATGGAAGTACGATTTTAGGCGCGGATGATAAAGCCGGAGTCGCAGCGATCATGGAGGCAGTCAGAACTGTCATTGAGAAAAAACTGCCGTGCAGAAATACAGAAATTCTTTTTACCATTGGCGAGGACTGCGGTCTTTATGGCGCAAAACACATGGACTACAGCA
Organism: Lachnospiraceae bacterium; assembly: GCA_017482945.1. Lineage (GTDB taxonomy): Bacteria > Bacillota > Clostridia > Lachnospirales > Lachnospiraceae > Pilosibacter. The sequence goes on along the minus strand of JAFUMF010000114.1, from coordinate 7,501 downwards.
TGCTGAAAGGAAAAGAAGTTTATGTATTTGACCATACCGGAGAGGTTGGAAAGGTCGTGAACTGTGGACCTGGCCAGATCAATATCCGTGCGACGGTCATTGGAAAATCATCCCACGCAGGTCTGGCTCCGGAAAATGGAATCAGTGCGATCAAGGTGGCAGCAAAGGCGATCGCGAAGATGAATCTTATGCGAATTGATGAGGAAACTACTTGCAATATCGGTACATGGAAGGCAGAGTACGCGACGAATATCGTTCCGGACCAGGCCAAACTGATTGCCGAGGTGAGAAGCCGGAACTTAGATAAGCTGAATGCCCAGGCAAATCATATCAAGGATTGCCTGCAGGAGACCTGTGACGAGATGGGAGCAAAGCTGGAAATTGAGCTTACAACGAATTATGTCAGCTTCCAGATCGAGCTGGATGATCCGTTGGTAAAGCGTGTGGAAGAAGCATGCGGCCGTCTGGGATATCGTTTCTATTCTGAAAAGGGTGCCGGTGGAAGTGATGCCAATATTATGATCCTGCACGGAATTAAACCACTGGTGGTCGGTGTCGGCATGACGGATGCACATACAGGAAACGAATTTATTAAGATTGATGATTTAAATAAGAGTGCAGAACTGGTTCTGGATCTGATGACCCATTGATCTGCCTTGAATCTGAAAGAAGCTTCTGGTGGAAGGTCCTGCGGCCGCAAAATTTTATAGAAATGTAATAATTTCTTAACGGTTGATACCGGTTCTCTGAATTGAAATGCCGTCTGGAATATGTTATGATAAACAGAGACTCTATATAGTCTGTTCATACATTTAGGAGGAAATTGCAATGAAAAAGACATCCTTAGTCATCATGGCGGCGGGAATCGGAAGTCGTTTTGGCGGCGGAATCAAGCAGTTAGAGCCGGTCGGTCCTAACGGTGAGATTATTATGGACTATTCCATCCATGATGCTCTGGAAGCCGGTTTTGATAAAATCGTATTTATTATAAGAAAGGACCTGGAGAAGGATTTTAAGGAAATCATCGGAAACCGTATCGAGAAGATCGCACCGGTGGAATATGCGTTCCAGGAGATGGACGATCTGCCGTCCGGATTTACTGTTCCAGAGGGAAGAGTGAAGCCATGGGGCACGGGCCAGGCGATCCTTTCTGCAAAAGATGTGATCCATGAGCCGTTCCTGGTGATCAACGCGGACGACTACTATGGAAAAGAAGGATTTAAGAAGATCCATGAATATATGGTGAACGAGATGGATGAAGCAGGCGAGATGCATGATATGTGCATGGCCGGATTTATCCTTGCCAATACACTCAGTGAAAACGGCGGAGTGACCCGTGGAGTATGTTCTGTGGATGAGAATGGTTATCTTACCAAGGTGACAGAGACCTATGAAATCTATAAGGCGGATGACGGAATGCACGCGAGCACCCGTGACGGAGAGCCGGTTTCTGTAGAAGAAAGCCAGCATGTTTCCATGAACATGTTCGGACTTCCGGCCGGATTTATGAAAGAGCTGGAGATCGGATTCCCGAAATTCCTTGCCAATGTGAAGGAAGGCGATCTGAAGGCCGAGTACCTGCTTCCAACGATCATTGACCAATGTATCCGCGAGAAAAGAGGAACGGTCCGTGTTCTAGAGACTCCGGACAAGTGGTTTGGTGTTACATATAAGGAAGATAAGCCGACCGTTGTCGCAGCGATCCGCAAGCTGATCGAGGACGGCGTGTATCCGGAAAAACTGTTTTAAAAGAGGAATTCTTTGTTCTGATTGAACATGCAGCTTCCCGCTCCCTCCTGCATAGTATAATCCCAAAAGGATTTTCAGGAAAAGGAGCGGGAAGCTTTTTATGGAAATGATTTACCGGGGGTATCCGCAGGCACTTGCATACAAAAGCTTAGAGATAGAGGAGCGGCAGGTAGCGATGCAGAATGTTGCCCCACAGCCGTACATGATCTATAATCGGGAGGTTCAGAATCCGGCGCCTGGTCCATGGGACAACTGGAGGCGGCTCTGGACAGAATTTGAGTATTTTCGGGGATTGTATCCCTTGGCAGTAAGAAGGCTCCAGCAGGTCGTAGACGCGGAATTTGACCGCATCGATGCGCCGGGCGGAGCAATGTATGATGAATATCCGGACCGGGAATTTTTGTACCGGCTGAGAGACCGGATGCTTTTGGAGGCGCTGGCTCTTGGAATTCAGGCGGACCGTGACATGATCCATGTCCTCCTTTTGCAGGAACTTCTCAGGAGACGGATGTTGAGAATTCGGTAGAAATTGGAATAATATGCCCGGTGCGGGCAATGATATACAGAAGAAATAAGGAAGAGAACGGAATGAAGACCGGAAAGAAGATCGTAGTGCTGTTTGCCGTATTTGTGGTGGCAGCAGTTGTTTATTTTATGTGGCCCATGGGCAGTAAGGAAGAAGACGGAGTAACGGCGACCTACCAGGCGATGGAGGATGCCACTCTGCCAGTGGTCTACCCGACCATGCTGGAGAAGACAATGGCTCCGTTATTTGGACACAGAGAGGAAAAGGCTGTTACGGCCGGTCGTGACAGTCTTCTTGTGCTGCCGGAAGACAGAAAACTCCAGATCCTGGTGGATGAAGCAAGAGATGTGGCCTCTTTGAGCTATGAGGTAAGAAGCCTTGATTTGGAGCATCTGATCGAGCGCACAGAGATCACAGACTGGACAGAAAAAGATGATGGTTCTCTCGTCGTGACTCTGCCGATCCAGAACATGCTGGATCAGGAAGTGGAATACCAGCTTGGGATCTATGCCGGTCTGGACGACGGAAGCGGTGTCTGGTACTATGCGCGGATCATTGAGACAGAAAACGATCATGTGGGCGAGATGATGGCCCTTGCGGAGGAATATTCGAAGAAGACCTTCCACTACGAGTCAGCCCAGAACCTGACGATGTACATGGAGACATCCCAGACCGCGGACAATTCAAGCTTTGGTGTTGTAACACTGAAAAACAGCTTTAACCAGATGACCTGGGGAACCATGGGCGCAGATCCGATTTCTGAGCCGAGAATGACTCTGAAAGAAATTTCCGGCGACCTTGCCAATATCCAGCTGGACTATGAGGTGGCGAGAACCAATGAAAATGAGGAGACAGAGCGTTTTGCTGTCACCGAGAATTTTACCATGAAATGGACGTCCCAGCGTATTTACATGATGGACTATGAGCGCCGGATGAATGAACTGTTCACAGGAGAACGTGATCTGTTCTCTGGAAAGCGGATCATGATTGGAATTTCCGACGGGGAGGATCTGTATGTGAAAAAGAGTGCCAACGGACGTTTCGTGGCATTTGTGAACAACAGAGAACTCTGGAGCTATGACACGAGCGAAGGGATCAGTGCCCGTGTATTTGCGTTTGGCGGCGCGGAGCTGAATGATCTGAACGATGTGAGAACTATCCGTGACCAGCATGATGTGGAAATCTTGAATGTGGCTGATGATGGCAATATCGAATTTCTCGTTTACGGATACATGAACCGTGGAAGCCACGAAGGCTGGACCGGAGTTTCTTATAATGTTTATGACGCAGGTTCCAATACACTGGAAGAATTGTTCTTCGTGCCGGCATCGGAGCCTTACGCAGAGTTAAAGGCGGATCTTGGCCGCCTGGCCCACAAAGGTGAAAATGGAATCTTCTATTTATATATGAATGGTGCCGTGTATGGAATCGACCTTACGAGCAAAGAATATATGGTGGTGGCCTCCGGTCTGAACGCCGACAGTTTCGCAGTCAGCGCCGACCACTCCCGCCTGGCATGGCAGGAGAATACCGGCCTTTATGATTCAAAAGCTCTGCATGTGATGGACCTGAATACCGGAAGCAAGAGTCAGATCGGTGATGGAACCAGTGATTCCTACCGCATTCTGGGCTTTGTCGGAAACGACTGCGTCTATGGTGTAGGTGAGGACGACGATTATATCATGTCAAACGGCCGCGTGATGGGACTTTATTTAAAGTCCCTGGAAATCGTGGACCAAAACATGGAGAGTGCCATGCACTATGAAAAGAGCGGCTACTATATCCGCGATGTGAAGGTGGATGAGAGCAGGATCCATATCACCCGCGTAAGAGAGAAGTCCAACGGATTTTTCGGAGAAGTGTCTGAGGATACGCTGGTCTGCAACGTGGAGGCGCTTCCGGGCCGAATGGATGACATCGGCTGGTACGCGTCCGATGTAAAAGGCCGTGTGTATTATGTACAGCTTGCAAAAGACATCCCATCCACCCAGAAGATCAGGACGGTATCTCCGAAAAAACTGGTGCTGGAAGCCGGAAATACCATGAATCTGGAAACCATTGCTTCTGACGGTGCCATTCGGTTCTACGCCTACGGAAGGGGACGTCTTCTTGGCGTGTTCACAGAGTTCGCTGATGCGGCGCAGGCAGCATATGACTGCATGGGCTTTGTCTCAGCCGGAAAAAATACGCCGATCTGGATCCGTGCCAATAAACCGGGTGCCTACTTTATGAGAGATGTGCAGAATGCCGTGAAGCTTTTGGAGCGGTATCTGCCGGAATTTAAAGGGCAGAGCATCCTAACGGAGGATGTGATGCTTTTAGATGCCTCCGGAACGACTCTGAATCAGATCCTCTATTTTGTGGGAGAGAACATGCCGGTGCTCGTAAATACCGACGCAGGCCGGTATCAGTACCTGACCGGATACGACCAGGGCCATGTCCGTCTGTGGGATCCACTTACCGGTCAGTCTGAAACCATTGCCCTTGATACTGCAAAAGAACGGTTTGAGAGCAGCGGAAATGACTTTATCTGTTGTATTTATGTGAAATAAAAGAAAAACCGCACTTTACAAATCAAGAATGTATGTTATAATTTATTAGTCAAAGTTTAAAATTTGGGTAATTAGGCCGTTTTCCGTCCCCAGCGGGAAACGATGGATAGATATAGAGGTGCAGTATGAGACAATACATTATGAAGGGCGGCAATCCCCTCGTTGGTGAAGTGACAATCGGCGGAGCCAAGAACGCAGCCCTGGGAATCCTGGCAGCAGCCATTATGACAGATGATGATGTCATCGTGGAGAATCTGCCGGATGTCAGCGATATCAATGCGCTGATCGAAGCGATCTGTCATCTTGGCGCTCGCGTAGACCGTCTGGATCGTCACACAGTGAAGATCAATGCAAGCAACATTCACGCAGTTACTGTGGAAGATGAACATATGAGAAAAATCCGTGCGTCCTATTATTTCATTGGCGCATTGCTTGGTAAATATAAGAGTGCCGAAGTTCCGCTTCCGGGCGGATGCACAATCGGAAGCCGTCCGATCGACCAGCATTTAAAGGGATTCCGTGCCCTTGGTGCAGATGTATCCATCGTGGCCGGTGGTGCAGTGCATGCCCATGCGATCGATCTGATCGGAAGCCACATCTATCTGGATCTGGTTTCTGTCGGTGCAACGATCAACATTATGATGGCAGCTGCGATGGCAGAGGGCGAGACGATCCTCGAAAACGTAGCAAAAGAGCCTCATGTGGTTGATGTGGCGAACTTCTTGAACAGCATGGGTGCCAATATCAAAGGTGCCGGCACGGATGTGATCCGTATTAAAGGCGTAAGACGTCTTCACGGAACCACATATTCCATTATTCCGGACCAGATCGAGGCTGGAACCTTCATGTGTGCAGCTGCGATCACACGCGGCGACATTACCGTAAAGAACGTGATCCCGAAACATATGGAAGCGATTTCTGCAAAACTCATCGAGATGGGATGCGAGGTCGTAGAATTTGATGAGGAGATTCGTGTAGTCGGTAAACCGAGACAGCGCCACATGAACTTTAAGACACTGCCGTATCCGGGATTCCCGACTGATATGCAGCCGCAGATGACCGTTGCCCTGGCACTTGCTGATGGAACCAGTGTCGTTACTGAGAGTATTTTCGAAAACCGTTTTAAATATGTGGATGAGCTGGCGCGCATGGGTGCGAACATCAAGGTCGAAGGCTCTGTTGCGATCGTGGATGGTGTGAAACTGTTCACAGGAGCGCAGTTGGTGGCTCCGGATCTTCGTGCAGGTGCAGCTCTTGTTCTCGCAGGTCTCGCTGCAGAAGGTTATACAACTGTGGAAGAGATCGACTACATCGAGCGCGGTTACGAAGCTTTTGAAGAAAAACTCCGCCTTCTTGGTGCATGCATCGAGTGCGTGGATTCTGAAAAAGAGGCACAGAAGTTCAAACTTCGCGTGGGTTAGATGATTTTTGACATTTCCCGGAAAATGGGTATTGACAATTAGAAAAGAATCCGCTAATATACTGCCTGTAACAATTGAATAAAAGTTCGCAAAGCAATATCCCTTATTCAGAGTGATGGAGGTACATAGGACCTGTGAAGTCACGGCAACCCCTGTTGACGCGAAAGCGAAAGGGCAGGAAGGTGCCAACCTGAGCGAGAAATCGAGCAATAAGAGGATTTGATATAAACTGTTAAATCAAGTCCGCTTAAACTGTGTAAAGCGGACTTTTTCTTTATGGGAAAAACAAAAGGAGAAAATAATGGAGAAGAGACTTTTTACTTCCGAGTCCGTAACTGAAGGACATCCGGACAAAATGTGTGATGCAATTTCCGACGCGATCCTTGATGCAATTATGGCACAGGACCCGATGGCACGCGTTGCATGCGAAACTGCAGTAACAACCGGCCTTACAGTTGTAATGGGTGAGATTACAACAAGTGCACGTGTGGATTACCAGAAAGTTGTTCGCGAGACAGTTCGCGAAATCGGTTATGACAGAGCAAAATATGGTTTCGACTGCGATACATGTGGCGTAATCACAGCAATCGACGAGCAGTCTGCTGATATCGCGATGGGCGTTGATAAGGCTCTGGAGGCAAAAGAGAACAAGATGACAGACGATGAGATCGAAGCAATCGGTGCCGGTGACCAGTGTATGATGTTCGGCTATGCAACAAATGAGACACCGGAGCTCATGCCGTACCCGATTTCCCTTGCACACAAGCTTTCCAAGCGTCTCACAGATGTTAGAAAAGATGGTACACTTCCGTATTTAAGACCGGATGGAAAGACTCAGGTTACCGTTGAGTACGATGAGAATGGCAAACCGTACCGTCTCGATGCAGTGGTTCTTTCCACACCGCACAACGAGAACGTGACCCAGGAGCAGATCCATGCAGATGTGAAAGAGCACATCTTCAAGGTGGTTCTTCCGCAGGAGATGATCGACGAGAATACAAAATTCTTCATCAACCCGACCGGTCGTTTCGTAATCGGCGGCCCGCACGGTGACACAGGCCTCACAGACAGAAAGATCATCGTTGACAAGTACGGCTGATACGCTCGTCACGGCGTCGGCGCATTCTCCGGTATGGACTGTACAAAGGTTGACAGTTCCGCAGCATACGCAGCTCGTTACGTTGCAAAGAATATCGTGGCAGCAGGCCTCGCTGACAAGTGCGAGATCCAGCTTTCCTATGCGATCGGTGTTG
>JAFUMF010000113.1 GCA_017482945.1 Lachnospiraceae bacterium | reverse complement strand
TCCGGCAACCGCTGTGAGCGTGGACTCGGTGTAGAGAAGGCAAAACGTGATATTCCGAACCTTTACAATTATAAATATCATCGTTTATTCGACTATGAGCCATTGACCCTTGACCAGGCGCCGCGAGGCATCGTGGGAATTCCGCGTGTCTTAAATATGTACGAGAATTTCCCGTACTGGGCGACCTTCTTTAAGGAGCTTGGATTCCGCGTGATCCTTTCCCCGCAGTCCAACCGTCAGGTCTATGAGCTTGGTATCGAGACGATTCCGAGTGAATCCGAGTGTTACCCGGCGAAGCTGGCCCATGGACATATTTCCTGGCTGATCAAACGTAATGTTCCGTTCATCTTCTATCCTTGCATTCCGTACGAACGCAAGGAAGTGGACGGCGCCGGAAACCACTATAACTGCCCGATGGTTACTTCCTATGCAGAGAACATCAAGAATAACATGGAAGAACTGAAGGAAAACAACATCAAGTTCATGAATCCGTTCATGGCCTTCACTTCACAGGAAATTCTTGCAAAGCAGCTGGCGAAGGAATTTAAGAAGGAATTCAATATTCCGGAGAAAGAGACACTGGCCGCTGCAAGGAAAGCCTGGGATGAACAGGAGCAGGCAAGACGCGATGTCGAGAAAAAGGGCGAAGAAGTCATCCAGTATCTGAAAGAGACAGGAAAGAAAGGTATTGTTCTTGCAGGAAGACCGTACCACATCGACCCGGAGATCAACCATGGTATCCCGGATCTGATCACATCCTACGGTTTTGCAGTCCTGACGGAAGACTCTGTTTCCCACCTTGCACCGGTCGAGCGTCCGACCATCGTTACCGACCAGTGGATGTACCACTCCCGTCTTTACGCGGCGGCAAGCTATGTAAAGACCCAGGATAATCTGGATCTGATCCAGTTGAACTCCTTCGGCTGTGGTCTCGATGCGGTAACCACTGACCAGGTGAGTGATATTCTCACAGGTTCCGGCAAGATTTATACTGTTTTAAAGATTGATGAAGTAAACAACCTGGGCGCGGCACGTATCCGTATCCGTTCCCTAATTTCCGCGCTTCGTGTAAGAGACGAGCGCCGATATACAAGAAAGATCGTATCCAGTTCCTACAACCGTGTGATATTCACAAAGGAAATGCGTGATCAGTACACGATCCTTTGCCCGCAGATGTCTCCGATCCATTTCGATCTTCTGGAGCCTGCGATCCGAAGCTTTGGTTATAAGCTAGAAGTGCTGCAGAATGATGATAAGACTGCAGTAGATACCGGTCTGAAATTTGTAAACAATGATGCCTGCTATCCGTCCCTGATCGTTATCGGTCAGATCATGGATGCGCTGTTGTCCGGAAAATATGATCTGGACCGCACGGCTGTCATCATGACTCAGACAGGCGGCGGCTGTCGTGCCTCCAACTACATCGGCTTTATCCGCCGTGCATTGGAAAAGGCAGGAATGTCGCAGATTCCGGTCGTTTCCTTAAATGCCAACGGCATGGAGACCAATCCGGGCTTCAGACTGACTCCGAGACTTTTGACAAAGGCACTGCAGGCGGTTGTTTACGGCGATGTATTCATGCGCGTCCTCTATGCAACGAGACCGTATGAGAAAGTTCCGGGTTCTGCCAATGCGCTCCATGAAAAATGGAAAAAAATCTGTGTGAAAGCTTTGTCTACCACAGATCCTGGTATGATGGAATTCACAAAGAATGTACGCGGCATTATCCATGACTTTGACAACCTGGAGCGTCTTGATATTAAGAAACCAAAGGTTGGTATCGTCGGTGAGATTCTTGTTAAGTTCTCTCCGCTTGCCAATAACCATATCGTAGACCTTCTGGAATCCGAAGGTGCCGAGGCGGTAATGCCGGATCTCATGGACTTCCTGCTTTACTGCTTCTACAACAACAACTTCCAGGCTGATAACCTTGGAACAAAGCGTTCTACCGCGCACCTCTCCAACATGGGCATCTCCCTGTTAGAGTATTTCCGCAAGACCGCGCGCATCGAGCTTGAAAAGAGCAAGCACTTCACACCGCCGGCGCGTATTAAACAGCTGGCTGTGATGGCAGGCGATTTCGTTTCCATCGGAAACCAGACCGGCGAAGGCTGGTTCCTGACAGGTGAAATGTTAGAGCTGATCCACGGTGGTGCCAACAACATTGTCTGCGTTCAGCCGTTTGGCTGCCTGCCGAACCACATTGTCGGCAAAGGCGTCATCAAAGAGCTGCGCCACGAGTACCCGCTGGCGAACATCATCGCCGTAGACTACGACCCGGGCGCCAGCGAAGTAAACCAGCTGAACCGAATCAAGCTGATGTTGGCAACTGCACATAAGAATCTGGAGTTAGAAAACAACAAATAAAACATTTGACCTGGTTTTGGTCTGAAAAATCCGGCGCCCACTCTGTTGGCACCGGATTTTTCAAATTATAGCTACGAGTATCTTTTTCATCGTTTTACCCATTCAAGATACTCCAATCACCCCATTTCCGCATTTTAACTGGCCCCAAAGTATCTATAGACAAAAATCCCTCTCAAAGATACCCATTTTTGATTTTTTCGGTATCTTTTAGCTCAACTTGCTCTCTACAGATACCCAACGTGCCTATTTGGCGGTATTTTGAAGCGCTTTCGGTACCTTGAGTACATATTTCGTGCTAAAAGATACTGCTTGGACTATCTGACGGCATTTAGATGTCCGTTCGGTACCTTGAATGCATATTTCGGCAGAAAGATACCACTTGACTCTTTCTCTCGTTTTCCTTATTATAAACTGGTAACTACATGTCTTACCTAATCTTTTATCAATTCTATTTTTCTATTGGAGGACTTATTATGATCTATCAAAAAATTCTGGAAGAATATCATCTTCTTCAGCTGCAAATCAATGAAATTCAAGAAAAACTTCAGACGATGCCAGAAGGGAAATTGATTTGTGCCCGCGGGAACAACTGTTTCAAATGGTATTCAAGAACTGCTCGCTCCCTATTTCAAGCCCCGTGAACAAATCTTCCAGGAATGGATGGTTTTTCCCGTTTTGTGAGCTGTGTATACAGCCCCCTTTCAGCCCTTTATGAGAATAGAGAATGTTCCTTGGGACATCCCGGCGCTGTCGTGTGGCTGCCTAAACAGCAAAAATCCCCTCATTCGGACAACTAACTTCTTCCAGAAAAACAAAAATTGCTGGAAATCGTATGCTGGACCGTTTATACTGTGCTTAGAATATTTTGCAATCGAGGGGGATACCATGAATATTAATGAACTGCAGACTCCTGCGATCCTGTTAAATCTGGATTCTATGGAGCATAATTTAAAGAAATATTGTGACGCGGCGGCCGCAAATGGAAAGGAAATCTGGCCGATGATCAAGACTCACAAAAGCACGGAACTGTCTCGCCTTCAGGTGGAGTACGGCTGCACCGGATTCCTCTGCGGCACACTGGATGAGGCCGAGGCCATGGAAAAAGCCGGTTTCCAGAATATCATGTACGCATACCCGGTGGCTACGGATGTTTCCATCAAGCGTGTAATAGAACTTGCTAAGAAATGCAATTTCATTGTCCGCATTGACGGACTGGATTCCGCCTGCCTCCTCAACGATGGCGCAGCGGCGGCCGGAGTGCATGTAAACTATACCATCATCGTAGACAGCGGACTTCACCGCTTCGGCGTTGCCCCGGAAAAGGTCCTGGAACTTGCAGATGCAATGAAAGAATTGGGTCACCTCAAATTCCGCGGCATCTCCACTCACCCGGGCCATGTTTACGGAGCTTCCTGCGAGGCCGATCTCCCGCAGTACTGCCAGGCAGAAATGGACAGCATCAAAATCGCCGCAGACGCACTTCGCAGCGCCGGATATGAGCTTGAAATCATTTCCAGCGGTGCCACACCGACCTTCTGGGGATCTCTCGAGGATGACAACCTCATGATCTACCACCCGGGCAACTATATTTTCAACGATGCGATCCAGCTGTCCACCAATACCGCAATCGAAGACGAATGCGCCTTATACGTTCTCGCATCCGTCATCTCCCACCCGCGCGAGGACCTGTTCATCTGTGATGCAGGCGCCAAATGTCTCGGCCTGGATCAGGGCGCACATGGAAATTCCTCCATCAAAGGCCACGGCGTGATCAAAGGCCATCCGGAGCTGACAGTCAGCAGCTTATCAGAGGAAGTCGGCAAAATCCATGTAGATGGCCCGACCAACTTGAAAGTCGGCGACAAGATTCTCATCATCCCGAACCATGCCTGCTCCACCGCAAACCTGACTGAATACTACATCGGCGTGCGCGGTGAAGAAGTAGAACGCCTCATTGAAGTAGATATTCGCGGAAACAGTACAAAAAAAGCCGCAATCACAGGCTAACACCTCTCTCCGGACTTTTTTCAAATTTGAAATATCAAAAAAATGTTACTTTGACGTTTCCCAGGCAATATAAAAAGATCCTGAGTGGGTCACAAATCATGTGCTTCCACCCTAGGATCTTTTTATTTCTTATCCCGTCCAATTCACTGGACGTCATCTTTTTAGCCTTCTACCGCCCTTGTAATATAATCTTCCACTTCGGCCACTGGAATATCCAATGCGATGGAAAGTTCCTCATGAAGTAGCTGTTTCGCGCGCTTCATATAAGTCTGATCAGTCTTACCAGTCTTCTTTCCGTTCCTCTCCAGATTCTTTTTCTTCGCATAGACCGTCTTAATGAGCTGCACCAAATCTTCGCAGTCATGAGTCATCAGAGATGCCTTATAGTGATCCTCCAGCACCTTCTGGTTATGGCTCTCGCAAATATCTTCCCTAATTTCCGGAATCTTTCTGATCAGCGCCTCCGCCTCATCTCTTGAAATGACCGGCCGCATGAACACCTTTGTCTCTACCGGAATATAAATCGTTCCGCTTCCGAACACCGGAGCCAGCTTATAATACTTCTTATTCTTATCCGATACAGGAAATCCGGACGGAACACCAATATCCTCCACCTTACAGACTCCCGTTGTGTCATAAATCAATAAACTTCCAATCTCAAACATGTTTGCCTCCTTAGAACCGACACCTGCCCGGCGCCCTCACATTGGAGCTGCAGACAGCATTTTGGGTATAAAAAAACGCGCATGTCTTTCTCAACTGGACTTACGTTCCCTTCGAAAAACTGCACGTTGCTACTGATATTTTAACACAAATTTTCATTTGATGTAAGCGAAAAATCCTCGTATTTTTAAGTAAAAAGGCCACCCTGCCGAAGCAGGATGGCCCGAAAAACCTATGAATTAGTTCTCAGCTTTTGCGTGGTGATCACGGTGCATGGAGAAGGAGTTCATATCGTACTCTTTCAGAGTATCGGAAATCTTTCTCGCCGGAGTTGCTGCGATCTGAGCATCACGATCTTTCTTGAATGTCATTTCAGCCTTCAGGTTGGACGGACCGCCTACGCAGCCACCCTGACACATCATAGCCTCGATGAAGTCCTCCGGAAGTCTGTTAACCTTCATAAGAAGAAGTGCTTTCTTAACATCAGCGCCGCCGCTTACTTTAGCAACCTTAACGTCTGCCTCGATGCCTTCCTCTTTGAGATGCTGCATAACTGCTGCTGTTACGCCGCCGCCATTAGCGAAACGCTTAGCAGCCGCACTTGCCTGATGAGTCTTAAGCTCTTCCGGCTCAAGCTCAACGCCCTTCGCGTGCATCATTTCGATTGCTTCGCCGTATGTAAGAACGTAATCTGCATTGTTTTCGATTGTCTTATCAGCAGCCTCAGATTTCTTAGCCATGCACGGTCCAATGAATACTGTAACAACATCCGGATCTTTTGCCTTTAACATTCTGGATGTAGCAACCATCGGAGATACTGTTGTGGAGATATTATCGATAAGAGTCGGATAATGTTTCTTGATCAGGTTTACAAATGCCGGACAGCAGGATGTTGTCATCTTCTTGCCCTCTTTGTAAGCCTCAACCCACTCTTCTGCCTCATAAACAGTTGTGAAGTCAGCACCTACAGATACTTCTACCATATCTGTGAAACCAATCTTCTTAAGAGCCGTTCTCCAGCTTTCCATTGTAACATCCTTACCAAACTCACCCTCTGCAGCCGGAGCAACCATACCGATTACCTTCTTGCCGGCAAGGATCGCGTTGATAACATGAACGATATAAACTTTAGAAGAAATAGCACCGAACGGACAGCTTCTTACACAAGCGCCGCACTGTACGCACTTGGACTCGTCGATCTCACAAACGCCTGTCTCTTTGTTCATTGTGATAGCGTCTGCCGGACATGCACGACGGCACGGACGAACGAGCTCAGCAATTGCGTTATACGGACATGCCTGAGCACACTGGCCACACTCTTTACAGATAGACGGATCGATGTGTGCACGATCACGACCCATTGTGATAGCACCGAACTTACATGCGTTCTGACATGCCTTACCCATACATTTCTGACAGTTGTCTGTTACTACGAAACGAGTGATCGGACACTCTTCACATGCTGCGGAGATAACCTGGATCTGGTTGTCGCTGTGCTTGCCGCTCGGACATTTACCCTCTGCGAGACGGATTCTCTGACGAACGATTTCTCTCTCTTTGTAAACACAGCAACGGAAGCTTGCCTTCGGGCCCGGGCTTAATTTGTACGCAATCGCGTCTCTCTTCTCGATATTATCGAGCTCGCCTTCGAAAGCCAGTTTAGCAACTTCGCGTAAAACTTCATACTTAATTTTAAGCAGTGCTGCATCATTAGTCTTCATACTTTTTTTACCCTCCTGAATTCATTCCTTACATTAACATAATGCATTAAAATTTACCCATTAACTCGTTATAATTATCTCACATTCGGCCAATCTCTGCAACAATCTTTTTGTTTTTGATTTAACAATTTTCCTCGATTCTGCTTTATTTTTTTAAGTTAGCTTCGACTAATTTCTTCCATTTTCAAGCCATGAATCTTTTGACATTCCGCAACTCCTGTGATATAGTTAAATTGTTCGTACTACCCTCAAAGGCCCAACGGGTTTCCTGCGAGAAAAGGCGGAAGATTTTGTACAGTCGAAGTGTCGGCCGGTATGCTCTTTGGTAGTGCGTATCCGGCTATTTTTTTTTTTCGGAACTTCTGCGAGTGTTCCGGATAACATCATTCACAATGGAGGGTTGATTTTATGGAAACAAGAGTCGCATTAATCGGAATTATCATTGAAAATCCAGCATCTGTCGAGCAGATGAATGCCCTTCTCCATGAATTCAGTTCCTATATTATCGGCCGCATGGGCGTGCCGTATCGTGAAAAAGGCATTTCCATCATCAGCGTCGTTATGGATGCCCCGATGAACAAAATCAGCAGTCTCTCCGGAAAACTCGGAATGCTCGATGGTGTGAGCACAAAAACCATTTACTCAAAACAGAATTAATACAATTCAGGAGGACTGCAATTATGAAAAAAATGTTATCTGTACTGTTAGCTGCTGCGCTCAGCGTTTCCGTGCTGACCGCATGCTCCAGTGCACCGGCTGAAACTACTGCTGCACAGGCAACAGAAGCAACAACTGCTGCCGAAACTACTACCGCAGCACCGGAAACGACCGCAGCCGAAACAACTGCTGCTCCGGAGACAACTGCCGCTGAAACAAAAGCTGCAGGTGACGATGTTGTGATCCGCGTTGGCGGCTTAAAAGGCCCGACAACCATGGGTCTTGTAAAACTCATCGATGATGCTTCCAAAGGAGAAGCTGAGAACAACTACGAATTTACTATGGTGACAGCAGCCGATGAGCTGACAGCTCTCGTTGCCGGCGGAAAAGTGGACATTGCTCTGCTCCCGGCTAACGTAGCAAGTGTTCTTTACAATAAAACACAGGGCAATGTTGCTGTCATCGACATCAATACACTTGGCGTACTCTACCTGGTATCCGGTGATACTTCCATCACCTCCATCGACCAGTTAAAGGGCCAGACTGTATACCTGACAGGAAAAGGCGCAACTCCGGAATACTCCCTGCGCTACGTTCTTTCCGCTGCAGGTCTTACAGAAGACGACGTAACACTGGAATTCAAATCTGAGGCAACAGAAGTAGCTTCCGTTCTCGCAGAAAATCCGGACGCAATCGGACTTCTCCCACAGCCGTTCGTAACAACAGCAATGATGCAGAACGACAAGCTGTCCATGATCATGGACCTGACTGAAGTTTGGGACAGCTTCCAGCCGGAAGAAGGCGGCAGCCGCCTTGTAACAGGTGTTACAATCGTAAACAAGACATTCCTCGAAGAAAATACAGAGCTTATAAACACATTCTTAACTGAGCACGAAGCCTCCATCGCATTCGCAGATGAAGATCCGGCAACAACTTCCGAACTGATCGCAGCTCAGGGAATCGTTCCGAAAGCTCCGGTGGCTCTGAAAGCTCTTCCGTACTGCAACATCGAGTTCGTAGGCGGCGAGGAAATGAAAGAAGCATTAAGCGGCTACCTGAACGCACTCTTCGAGCAGAACCCGACATCCGTCGGCGGTGCTCTTCCGGAGGACGCATTTTACTACATCCCGTAATTTACCTATCACATAACTCAACTCTCTGCGCCGAAATCGTTCCTTACATGAAAGCGCAAAACATTTGGGGCAGCGTGGAAATTCCCAGCTGCCCCATTTTTGTAAAAGGAGCATCATTAGCAATGAAAAAACTCTCCGGCTGGTCCAAAAAAGCAACGATCATTCTCTTCTGGCTGATCATATGGCAGGCTTTTTCCGCGTTTATTAAAAACAAAATCTTCCTGGTCGGTCCCATTGAGACGCTTCAGGCGCTCTCTGTCCTTGTGGTTTCCCGGGACTTCTGGGGTGCGATCTGGTTCTCCTTCGCACGAATCAGCCTGGGCTTTTTCCTCGCATTCTTCGCCGGCCTTATCACCGGCGCCCTCGCTTATTGGAAACCACTGATCGATGAATTCCTGGCACCGCCGATCCACTTCATGAAGTCCATCCCGGTGGCCTCCTTCGTCATTCTAGCCCTCATCTGGACCGGTTCCGAAAACCTCTCCGTGTTCATCTCCTTCCTCGTGGTCTACCCGATGATCCATGTGAACACACTGGCCGGACTTCAAAGCACCGACCCGAAACTCCTGGAAATGGCGCGGGTATTCCAGGTCCCGATCTGGCGCAGAGCCATGTCCATCTACCGTGTGTCCCTGTATCCGTACCTTGCCAGCGCCATGAAAACGGCCCTCGGCATGGGCTTTAAATCCGGCATCGCCGCCGAAGTCATCGGTGTCCCGACCGGCTCCATCGGCGAAGGACTTTACATGTCGAAAATCTACCTGAGCACTGCGGAATTATTCGCATGGACACTGGTAATCATTTTAGTCAGCGTTGCATTTGAAAAAGTGTTCCTATTGGTTCTTAGAAAAGCTGCAGGGAAAGGAGTCGTGATTCATGATGATGGAAAAACCGAATAGACACAATCAGGCCCTGCCACAAAACAGCGGTCTCATCATTGAACGTCTCTGCAAATCCTACGGTGACGAGATCGTCCTCAACAACCTTTCCCTCCGTCTGGATGCTCATAAAACCTATTGTCTCATGGCACCCTCGGGAACAGGAAAAACAACGCTTTTCCGCATTCTTCTAGGCCTTGAACAACCGGACTCCGGTGAAATCCACGGTCTCAGCGAAAAACGCCTCTCGGCAGTCTTCCAGGAGGACAGACTTCTTGAAGGCTACACCGCCCTGGAAAACCTTCGCTTCGTGACCGGAAGACAATATACAAACGAAACTCTGACCAACATGCTTCGAACACTTCTCCCGGAAGATGCCCTTGGAAAACCCGTCCATGAATTTTCCGGCGGCATGAAACGTCGGACCGCGATCCTGCGCGCTCTCCTGGCACCGTCCGACATGATCATCATGGACGAACCATTCACCGGGTTGGATGTTGACACAAAGCTTAACGTGATCCAGCTCATAAAAGAACGGACAGAAGAGAAATTGTTATTACTCTCTACTCATAATGAAGAAGATGCCGAATTGCTTTCTGCGAAAATCATACATTTATCCAAATAACTCAAAAAGGCCGTAAATCAGCTTCACAAACTGATTTACGGCCTTTTACGTTCCATACCATATTAGAAATTAAGAAATCCCAAATGCTCCAACAGAATCTTCGTTCCCATCAGAACCAGGATCAGTCCGCCTGCGAACTCGGCTTTGGATTTATACTTCATGCCGAACACATTACCAACCTTCACACCGATCGAAGAAAGTGTAAATGTAATAACTGCGATAAAGGTTACTGCCCAGAAGATGTTTACACGCAGGAATGCGAATGTAACACCAACTGCCAGCGCATCAATACTTGTCGCTACTGCCAGCGGAATCATTGCTTTTACTCCGAAGGAGCTGTCTAATTTTTCGCAGTCACATTCTCTGGATTCTTTGATCATATTGTAGCCAATGAGACCTAAAAGAATGAATGCCACCCAGTGATCGATGCTCACGATCATTTCTTCGAACTGGCTGCCAAGGATATAACCGATTAACGGCATCAGCCCCTGAAATCCTCCGAAGTATACACCACACGTAAGCGCATGGCTCAGTTTCATTTTCTGCACAGAAAGTCCCTTACAGACAGATACTGCAAATGCGTCCATGGAAAGTCCCACGGCAATGATAAAAAGTTCTGTTAAGCTCATTTTGGATTTCCTCCTAATGTATAAATATTATTGTTTCTGTCGGTTATTCCTCCGACTGTATACCAGGAGTGCCGATGGGATATTCCGGAGCGTCTTTGTCGTGTCAACTGCACAAAAAAAGACCCACCTGTCCCATGGACAGATAAGTCTCATCATTTCAAGCGAAGCCAGGATCAACTCCAGTATGTTGACAACGCTGCACCTTGATCTTGCCGGTGCCGACTACTCCCTTATTCTGGTATTCAATGCGGATGAAGGGACTTGAACCCCCACGGTTGCCCGCCAGCTCCTAAGGCTGGTGCGTCTGCCAATTCCGCCACATCCGCATGCGTCAAACGCAAAGCCGATTATATCATTAATGAGAATGGGTTGTCAATACACTTCTTGCCTGAAACTTCATGCTTTCCATTAAAAATAGCAGGTCCCTTGCGAACCTGCTATTTTCAGAGGTGGAGGCCTCTTATATGGACTTTCTATTTTAGAAATAAGATCTTCTCTTTGGAGTATTCCAACTTCCAACAACACGCTTTACGTCTGCGATTGTAACGAACGCGTTCGGATCAACTTGCTGAACATGATCCATTAACTGACCATACTCTTTCTTGGTAAGAATTGTGCAAATCTCGCTCTTCTGGTCACCGCTGTAACCGCCGACTGCTGTGTATACAGTGATGCCGCGCTGGAGAGTCTCGATTACATATTTGCGGAAATCTTCGTTGTACTCAGAAATGATACACACACGAATTTTTCCTGTGAATCCTTCGATGAAATAATCCAAAGCAAGACCACTGAAATATGTGAGCAGACCACCGATCACAACTGTGGAAATATCATATGCAAAGACAGAGCTTACAACTGTAATCATTCCTGCAATAATCAGCGCCTGGCCGAGATCCACATGGAGATACTTACTTACAATTTTTGCCAGAATGTCCAGTCCGCCAGATGCTGCGTTGGCATTGAACAAAATCGCCTGACCATAGCAAATGATTAAAACCATTAAGATTCCATCCAATGCAAGCTCTCCGGTCGGAGATGTAACCACCGGGAATAATGTCTCAAAGACAAACATAACTGCCGGAAGAAGAATTGAAATGAAAATGATCTTGACTCCGAACTCTTTATCAATAAAGGTAAACGCGAGAACGATGCAAATGATATTCAAAATCAATGTCATTGTCGAAAGCGAAACTGGAATAAAATTCACTAAAACGACTGCCAGTCCCGTAATACTTCCACAAACAAAGTGATTCGGGGCCATAAAGAAATGGATACCGATCGTAATAATAACTGTACCCATTAAAATTGTCAAAAGAGACTTGATCTTTTCCTTCATAATATCTTCTCCTTCCAATCTGACGCTTTAAGCTGCGCCATAACATGGTAATAGTTTACAAAAAATCTTGCCAAATTAGAAATACTTATGTACAATAAAGCCATAAGCAATGCAAATACCTTTGGAGGTATCAATTTATGAATATGAACCAGATCCAATATGCGCTCACGATCGCACGATATAAAAACTTTTCGAAAGCTGCCGAAAGCCTGTTTATGTCGCAGCCGGCGCTTTCTCTCCAAATAAAAAAACTGGAGCAAGAACTCGGCTTTCCGCTTTTTCATAGAAAAGCGCAGGGCGTGACAATCACGCCGGAGGGGGAAAAATTCTTCCATGATGCTCAATCCGTAGAAATCGCCTGGAATCAGATGCTCCAAAATGCCTCTATTTTGCGCGGTGAGTCCAGAAGACATTTGCGAATTGCCGTTAGTACCAGAATTTACTCAAACGGCTTATTTAGCGATATTGTCGACTTTTTTGACAATCATCCTGAGATCGAAGCGACCTTCGTCACGGAAGCTGGTGCGGACTTCTTTGCTGCGCTTCGAAATGGTTCCATTGATATTGCGCTTGACCGGCTTCCGCCGGTGGAACTTCTTCCGGATGCAAAGAACTTCTTTTCCTGTGAGTTGTTTTCGGAACAGCAGTGCTTTCTCATGGCACCGGACAGTCCTTTTGCATCATCTGATTCGCTGTCTTTTTCAGCGATGGCGGGAACCTCTTATATCACCGGCCTGGAAAACTCCCTTGAAGACAGGTCGCTGAAACAGTTTTGCAAAGAATATGGCATTACATTGGGTAAACTTTACCGTTCGGATGGTATTACGACGGTTATGAATCTTGTTAGAAATGGAAAAGGAATTACTCTCGGGCCGCGTTCCTTCGCTGAGCACTATCAGGTTCACGCGATTCCGGTCGAGCCGACCACCTATGTCAGCCTGAATTTCATCTGCCTGATGAACCGTGCGGCCGCTCCGGAAATTACCTTATTCAAAAATCATTTAATTAAGGCCTGCAGCCGTTTCAATTCGTAGTGGTCTAAATTAGATGCAGAAATTAAATATCTTGATACAAAATCAGGGCGAGATTCCTAAGAATCTCGCCCTTCTTATTGGCATTACGCCGATTTTTTAATATTAGTTGTCTGTAAGGAAGCAAGCTACAAAGTGGCCTGGTTTGATTTCCTTAAGACCCGGTTCCTCAGAACGGCATCTGTCAGTTGCGTACGGACAACGCTGTGCGAAACGGCATGCCTTCGGCGGGTTGATCGGGGAAGTGATCTCACCTTTCAGTAAGATACGCTCACGACGATTGTGCAGCTGCGGAATCGGAATAGCAGATAACAGAGCCTGTGTGTACGGATGTGTCGGATTTGCGAAGAGCTCTTCAGCCGGAGCTTTCTCGATCAGACGACCAAGGTACATTACAGCGATGTCATCAGAGAAGTGGTTAACTACAGACAGGTCATGTGTAATGAACATGTATGTAAGTCCCATATCTTTCTGAAGCTGATTTAACAGGTTCAGGATCTGTGCCTGAATGGATACGTCAAGAGCGGATACCGGCTCATCACAAACGATGAACTTCGGCTCAAGTGCTAATGCACGTGCGATACCGATACGCTGACGACGACCACCATCGAGCTCGTGCGGGTATGTGCCGTAAAGACGATCTGCAAGACCTACGATCTCCATAAGCTCACGAACACGTTTCTCTTTCTGAGTCTTATCTGTGATGATATTGTTGATCTCTAACGGGTCAGCAATGATCTGTCCAACAGTTTTACGCGGGTTGATGGAGGAATATGGATCCTGGAAGATGATCTGCATATCTTTACGTTTTGCACGCATCTCTTCTTTGGACAGTTTTGTGATATCCTGACCTTCGAAAAGAACCTCACCGCCTGTCGGCTCAAGGAGACGTAAAATGGAACGACCTGTTGTAGATTTACCACAACCAGACTCACCTACGACACCGAGAGTTTTACCTCTTTCAAGAGTGAAAGTAACGTCATCAACAGCATGTAACAGTCCACGAGGAGTGTTAAAATATTTCTTTAAGTTTTTAACTTCAAGTAACGGAGCATTACTCATCGACCAATCACCTTCTCTCCAATATTTTTCTCATTATACAGGTGGCACTCAACATAGTGAGTTTCGTTGCGCCATGTACGTGCCGGTTTCTGCTTGAAGCAGATATCCTTTGCGTAATCGCAACGGTCGCAGAATGCACAGCCTTCCGGCAGGTTTGTCGGGTCTGGCATTAAGCCTTTGATCGGTTTTAACTCAGCCTGACGGTCTTCGATATTCGGCAGGGAGTTGAACAGACCTTCTGTGTACGGATGTTTTGTATTCTCAAATACATCCACAAGGTTACCATGCTCGATAACGTGTCCAGCGTAGATGATGGAAACTTCGTCACAGATCTCAGCAACGATACCAAGGTCATGTGTGATCATAAGCATGGATGTATCATATTTCTCGCGCAGGCCTTTCATCATTTCAAGAACCTGAGCCTGGATTGTAACGTCAAGAGCTGTTGTCGGCTCGTCAGCGATCAGAAGCTTCGGGTTACAAGCAAGAGCCATAGCAATAACTACACGCTGCTTCATACCACCGGAGAACTGATGCGGATACTCGTTACCACGAGCGCCCGGGATACCTACTAACTCAAGCATTTCACGTGCATGGTTGATAGCATCCTGATGAGTACCTTCTTCGTGAAGTGCGATAACCTCAGCGATCTGGTCTTCAACAGTCATAACCGGGTCAAGAGATGTCATCGGATCCTGGAAAATCATAGCAACATATTTACCACGAAGGGACTGCATCTCTTTTTCAGACATTGTAAGAACATCCTTACCATCTAAGAAAATCTCGCCGCTTGTAATAACTCCTGGCGGGCTCGGGATCAGACGGAGAAGGGAAAGACCTGTTGTAGTCTTACCAGCACCTGTCTCACCTACAAGGCCAAGTGTTCTACCATGAGCGATAGAAAGATCAAGATTGTTTAACGCTTTAACAATGCCGCTATCTGTACGGAATTCAACAGACAGATTTTTAATATCTACTGCATTTGTTGTATTTGCACTCATCTCGGCACCTCCTTAACGTAATCTCGGGTCAAGAGCATCACGGAGACCATCACCCAGAAGGTTCAGGGAAAGAATGGTAGTCATGATAGCAAGACCTGGGAATAAACACATGTAGCTGTAGTCACGGATGTATGCACGGGATGCAGACAGCATAGCGCCCCACTCCGGTCTCGGAGCCGGAATACCAAGTCCGATGAAGGACAGACCAGCGATGGACAGGATTACGGATGCAACCTGAAGTGTAGTCTGAACGATGATCGGAGCTAAGCTGTTCGGAAGTACATCTTTGAAGATAATACGCGCATCTTTTGCACCGATCGCACGAGCTGCTTCAACGTACTCTGCGTCACGGGCTGTAATAACAGCACCACGTACAACTCGGGAGAATGTCGGGATGGAAGATACGGCCTGAGCGATAACCAGGTTCATAATGGAGTTACCAAGGGAAGCTACGATACAGATCGCAAGCAGAGTACCCGGAACCGCAAGGAAAATATCCATAATACGCATGATGATCATATCAACTTTTCCGCCGTAGTAACCAGCTGCAGCACCAAGAACGAGACCGCCGCAAAGAGCTACGATAACTGTTATAAGACCGATGGAAAGAGAAGTTGTAGAACCATACATTACACGGTTGAAGATATCACGGCCCATTTCGTCTGTACCGAACCAATGTGCACCAGACGGAGCCTGAAGAGCTTCACTATAGTTTGTCTTAATGATCTGTGTATCATAATCGTAAATAACTGGGGATAAAATAGCGATAAGAGCCAGCATTACAACGATGATAAGACCAAGAACGGCTGATTTATTACGACAGAGACGTTTAAATGTATCCATAAACTGGCTCTGTGATTTTTTCGTATTTTCTTTGCTCATTTGTTATTTCCCCCTTTCTTATTTGTACTGTGCCTTGATTCGCGGATCGATGAAACCATAGATCAGGTCAACTAAAAGGTTGATTAACGCGAAGGACAGAGCGAAGATGATAATACAACCCATTACGGACGGAATATCACGACCCTGAATGGACTGAATCATGAAACGACCAATACCCGGCCAAGAGAATACGGACTCAGTTAATACGGAACCACCAAGCATGGAACCCATCTGAAGACCGATAACTGTTGTTGTCGGGATAAGAGCGTTACGAAGAGCATGGTCGATAATAACTTTGTTCTCCGGAAGACCTTTTGCACGTACTGTACGGATGTAGTCCTGACGGATTGTCTCCAGCATGGAGGAACGTGTTGTACGAGCGATGGAAGCCATGTGCATGAAACCAAGTGCGAAGGACGGAAGAACAAGGCTCTTCCAACCTGCATCGGCACCAGCTACCGGGAACCAACCAAGTTTTACGGAGAATAAGAGGATCAGTAAGAGACCCATCCAGAATACCGGCATCGAGATACCGATTAGGGCTATGAACATACTGATACTATCAAAGATACTATTTTGCTTAACCGCGGCTATTACACCAAGCGGAAGAGCTAAACCAATAGCAACAAGTGTAGAAACAACTGCTAAAGTTGCTGTATTTGGAAGACGAGAGAAAATCTCTGTAGCAACCGGATCACGAGTTTTATAGGATTCACCCATATCACCACGACAGAGGTCAAACATGTAACGGCCATAGCGTACCAGGAACGGATCATTCAGGCCCATTTCTTCACGAAGGGCTTCAATATCCTCTGGACGAGCCTGCTCACCAAGGATAGTCTTTGCCGGATCACCTGGAGCCAGGTCGAGGATAAAGAATACCAGAAGGGAAACGCCTAATAATACCGGAATAAGGGCAACGAGACGTTTAATGATAAATTTGATCATAACGAGTATCCTCTCCTTTCGTTCATTATCATTTTAGTTTTTAGTTACATAATACCTTTTACCTAAAACCGGACCTGCCCTTATTGAACAGGTCCGATCTTAAATCATTTAAAACTGACGATATTTCTTAATCAGAAAGATTTGATTAGTTCCAGCTGAATAAGGAGTAATCTGTGTTACCACCAGCGTTTACATTGAAGCCCTTAAGGTCAGCACTGTAAGCACGTGTGTTGTTTCTCATGTAAAGCGGGATCTGCGGATACAGCTCGTTAAGAAGGATGTTAAGCTCTGTAACGATCTTCTCATTCTCAGCCGGATCTACTGTAGCCTGCATCTTCTCGATAAGAGCATCAACTTCCGGATTGTTTGTACGTGTCTTGTTGGAGGAGTTGATGGAGCTGGAGTGCCATACGCCCTGTGCATACGGAAGCATACCAGAGGATGTGTAACCACCGATAGCTGCATCGTAGTCACCTGTAGCTGTTACATCAAGGTATGTAGCAAGGTCCATAGACTCAAGAGCGATGTCGATACCAAGAACTTCCTTTAAGCTGGACTGGATAACCTGACCAACACGAAGCTTTGTATCATCAGAGCAGATAAGGGAGAATCCACAGTCAGCTGCGTTAAGACCAGATGCTGCGAAGTACTCTTTTGCCTTCTCTACGTCATATGTGGAAGCGCCTTCTGTTGTTGCGCCCGGGAAACATGTCGGAAGCTGGGAATCACATACGGAACCGCCGCCGTTAAGAGCAACCTGAACGATAGCTGCTTTGTCGATAGCTGCGTTCATAGCATGACGGAAGTTCTGGTTGTCAAACGGAGCCTTCTCTGTATTGATCATCATGAAGTTATGGGATGTACCTTCACCGTCAAATACAGTTACGGAAGCGTTGTCTTTAAGACGGGAAACGTCTGTGGACTCTACTTCTACGATAAGATCAACTTCGCCTGCCTCAAGAGCCATTGTTCTGGAGGAACCTTCCGGAATGATCTTCCATGTTACTGTCTCGATCGGAGCCTCGCCCTTGAAGTAGTCATCAAATGCCTCAAGAGTTACGGACTCACCTTTCTTCCACTCTACGAATTTGTATGGGCCTGTACCGATCGGCTCTTTGTTGAAGTCATGGCCGCTTGCGATAAGGTCTGCCGGAAGAATGTAGTTACCATGGTGTGTAAGGTCGGAAAGAAGACCGGACTGCGGGCCGTCTGTGATGATCTTAACTGTGTAATCATCAACTGCCTCGATGGAAGCGATTGCTTTACCATACTGAGCAACTTCCGGAGATTCTTTACACTGGTTGATGGAAGCAACAACGTCAGCTGCTTTCATTTCTGCGCCATTGTGGAATTTAACACCCTGATGAAGTTTGAATACCCACTCAGTATCGCTAACGATCTCGTAAGATTCAACGAGGTCCGGAACGATGTTCATGTTCTCATCCTGAAGGAAAAGACCATTGTGAGTCATCTTGTTCATGTAGTCACCAGCAACTGCGTTGTGAAGGTTAGTTGTCATGGACGGTGTCTCGTTTGCTGTAGCGATGATAAGAGTATCTTTCGCTGCTGCAGCTGTGTCGCCGCCTGCTGCTGCTGTTGTCTCTGCTGCTGCGTCGCCGCCTGCTGCTGCTGTTGTAGCTGCTGTGTCGCCGCCGCCACAAGCTGTCAGGCTAAGAACCATAGACATTGCAAGGACCGGTGCTAAATAACGCATGGATTTTTTTGTCATAATATCTCACCTCTTATTTTATTTACTTTAGGAGCTCCCAATCTCCTAAAGCATTCTTTCTACCCCACTGAAAAATCCGCAGTGAGGATTTTGCACATATTCTATCACGAATCTTAGCGTATTTCAACCCTTTTTTACTTTAACCCCTTAAATTTTTAATAATTTTCACTAAAAACCAGGCAAAAAGGGGGTGGTTTTGTGTTAAAACGGACCAAGATTTACCATGTTCGCGATGGTCAGAAGGCCACAAGCCACTGCCACCTGCATCAAAAAGTACTTAAAATAGAACTTCATCCAGGTCTCATATTTGACCCCGGCCATGCCGAGACTGGCCATTAAAAAGCCCGAAGCCGGCATGATGAAGCCGCACATTCCGTTGGCAAATCCGAATGCAAGACAACAGATCTGCTGGTTCACGCCGAGCACCTGGGCAAGCGGAGAAAAGATCGGCATCACTGCCGCTGCCAGGCCGGAACTTGATGGGATCACTGACGTGATCAGAGCCGTTGCCCCGAAAATAATGAACGTGGAAAGCAGCGGGGAAAGACCTTCTGAAATATTGGAAAGGAAATGGACGATCGTATAAATCGTATTTCCCTCGCTGAGTGCCAGGCTGATTCCGCTGGCAATACCGATGAGAAGAACACCGAATGCCACGCTCTTCATGCCCTCTGCAAATGCGATGGAGATCTCATCCAGAGTCATTCCTGCAATCAGGCCACCGATGACGCCGGCCACGACCATGACCATCGGGAGTTCTGTATAGGAATCCCAGCCATGGAGACTGCCGTAAACCAGAACGATGACACCGATCACAAAGACTCCCACTGCGATTTTCAGGCGCAATGTCAGCTCCGGAAGTTCCGCATCGTCCTTTTTCATGGCAGCACTCGTTCCATAGAGCAGGGATTTGGTCGGATCTTTCCGGATCATTTTTATGTAATGGATCACCCAGGCACTGTTGACTGCAATGAATACCACCATGCAGACCAGACGGAATCCGGCTGCGGAATAAATCGGCAGCTGGCAGATATCCTGAGCCACGCCGGTGATCGACATGGAAAAGGCACCTGTTGCATAGGACGTGATATTTGCGAGCGGTACCAGGCAAAGTGCAACGATCGCATCTCCTCCGAGACCTTTCGCCAGAAGCATTCCAAGTGGGATGAAGGTAATGATCGGAGTTACAATGTTGATCTGGCCGAAGACCGAGAATACCAGCATCGTTAACGGAACGCAGATAAACAGTTTATCCTGCATGGACAGAGCCACTTTTCCGATCACAGCATCCAGCGCTTTGGTCTTATTAAAAATATTGATCGCGCCGCCAAATATGAATACCATAAATACAAGCTTATACTGTTGCTGAAGACCTCTCGGAATGCAGAGCACCATGTCCCACAGGCTCAGAGGGGTCTGTTCTTCCAGATAGTGGAACGTCTCAGGATCCACCACATATCTGCCGTTCAATTCCACCAGATCATACACCCCGGCCGGGATAATATGGGTCAGTACACCGCAGATCAAAATCAGGATGACTGTAAAAGCATATGCATGGGGCATATGAAATATCTTTTGTTTTTTGACTTCGCTCATGATATTCGCCTTTTCTGACATCTAGTAAATGTCAATTAGTACTCGACCTTCCACATATATCTTCTGTCGTCCATGGAATGGCCGCGCACTTCTGCCATCTGGGCAACATAATATCTCTCAATCGGGATCAATACTACCGGGTTGAAGAACTCAGCAACTTCCGCGTCGATTCTTCCTTTGTTTAATTCCTTGAAGTCGATGATAATGAAATTCTCTGCATATGTATTTAAGAATTTCAGACATCTCTCGTCGAGGGCTCTGGTTCTTCCTTCGCTCATGAGGAGTACCATCGGAAGATTCTTGTCTGTTGTCTCGAACGGTCCGTGGAAATACTCACCTGTGTGGAGGCAGATGGCATGCTTCCACTGCATCTCCATGAAATGGCAGCTGCACATGGAATACGCAACGCCCCAGTTCGGGCCGGACGCCAGAACATAGAAAATCGGCTCGTCTTTTACTTTTTCTGCCCATGCAGTCGCGATCGGCAGGCAGTTCGCCTTACCTTCTGCGATGATCTCGTCGATATATTTGTAAGCATCCATTGCTTTCTCGTACTTGTCCCAGTTCTCGAACTGGTGAAGGAACTCAAAACCGATGCGCAGAGAATTGGAGCCGTTGGAATCACTGTAGATCTGGTCATCGCCGTTGGAGTATGTTACTACATACTGGCCCACTTTTGCCATGCCGGTCTGCATGTTGCCTGTCATTGCGATGGTGATCGCACCTGCTGCATTTGCAGTCTTCACTGCTTCAACGGTTTCTGCTGTCGCTTTTAAGGAGCAGATGACAGCCACGCAGCGCTCATCTAACTCCGCCGGAGTTGCGTGAACGAACTCGTTGCTTGTGTATGTGGTCGCGCTGAACGTCTTTGCTTCGCTCTGGAGTAAATAGAGGCCCGGGAAAATTGCAGCCTTAGAGCCGCCGCATGCGACAAAATAAACATGTTTTAATCCGCCGCGGGCATCCATGGTCTCTTTGATTTCGGAAATAATTTCTTTTACTGTCTTGTTCATGATCGATCCTCCTGTAGATGTCTGTTGTTTATTCTCCAAACGGTTTTCCATGTCCGAACGCGCCCTGGACCATGCAGGTCTTGGAGGCAAATTCGGCACCGCTTGCAAGTGCTTTTTTCAGTTCTGTTTCATAATACGAGCGGTCCATCTTCATTTTCTCCGGCTCACGCTCCATGCTCTCGGTGAAGGAAAGCAGGAATGCGGTCGCAAAGGAATCGCCCGCGCCGAGTGTATCGATGGCTTTTACGAGCTTCGGCGGCTGAGAAAAGAATCCCACACCGTCATAAAACAGCGCACCGTAGCTTCCTCTGGTCGCAATGACCATCTTGCAGCCGGCCTCGTGAATCTTTTTACAGATTTCCATGGCTTCTTCCTCGGAAATGGAGCCACAGGATAAAAATGCATAATCTGCATACGGAGCCACTCTTGCAACACGGTCCTCTTCGTTCCAGCGGCCGGAAAAATCGTAGGAAAGCGGAACACCTGTGGATTTCACTTTTGCAAGCTGGCTGTCAAAGTGGCTGTTGTTGCTTGTATGTACGTGGGAAAATCCTTTGATATACACAAGATCTTCCTCAGTCAGGTCCACTGGTTTTTCTTTTGTGATACCGCCGCGGTTGCTTCCGAGGAATACCCGGTCGCCGTCCACCAGAGTTACCCTTGCGCAGCCGTTTTCACCGTCGTACTGTCTGCAATGGGAATGATCCACCTGGAGTTCATCGAGGGTCGCGATCACATGGTCAGCAACCTCATCCCGGCCAAACACGCCCATATAAGACGCATCCGCACCCAGCATCTTCGCGTAGACCGAAAAATTCATTGCCTGACCACCCGGGAACATCATCTTCAGGTGCTCATATTTGTCACATACGTTATCACCAATACCAATTACTTTCATGGAGCTACCTCCTATTTGATTATATATCATTATATATCATTATATTGTTATAGTAAGACTTGCGTGGGGTTTTGTCAATAGGGAATGTCAGTCAGGCCAATGAATCCCCTCCGAGTCATTTCCTGTTCCATCCAAGACCTGTTCTTCAGATAGATCCTTGCTTTTCTCGCTTCTTATCCAACTTCCAAGTTTAATCCAAAGGTTTTCTTTCGGATAGATTCGTGTTTTTCTTACTATCTATCTCACTTTCTTACTATGTCCAGGACTCACGTTTCAGATAGAATCTTGGTTTTTTCGCTTCCTATCCTATTTCCCAACCAAAAACAAGGACCGACTCTCAGATAGATTCTTATTTTTCTCGTTTTCTATCCTACTTCCCACTAAAAAACAAGGATTAACTCTCGGATAGATTCTTATTTTTCTTGTTCTCTATCCTACTTTCCACTAAAAACAAGGACCGACTCTCAGATAGATCCTTGCTTTTCTCGCTTCCTAGCCCACGTTCTCAAGCCAGGTCGTAAAAACAAAAAGGCCCGAAAAACATTGTAAATACAAGGTTTTTCGGGCAATAAAAAAAGCACGAGACGGGATTCGAAAAATAACCCCGTCTCAAAAGCTAATAAATACAAGGAGAAAAGCGCACTGTCTGCCGTGTGTCTACAAAGTGGGTACAACTAGACCGAAAAAATGAAGTTTTATGTTGCTTCTACTATTGTGTAAACTTCTTGATTTTGCTAGCCTTTTTATCTCATTATAAAACAGGAAAAAGCCGCCCTCTGGACACAATGTGTCATTTAGTTAGTGTTTCAACAAAAGAAGTCCCGTACATTTTGAAAAATGGATGGGACTCTTTTTTGTACTATAGTCGTAATTTGTCTCTCTTAAATTGTTCTTTACCTCTTCTCTTTAATCAATCTTCTCCATCAAATACCCATAGGTATACGGAGTTTCTCCTGTATTCTCATCGGCTGTAAGAAATCTGGTAAGATTATCCCACTTCAAATATCCATTCTCATCAGCTGGAACATAGATTTTTCCAGTGTTTAATCTATAATGATGAACCTCTGCACTTCCATCAGCAAATGTAACTTCAATAGTAAGAGTCGCTCCATTTACCTGATCAACAGTCTCATGGTAACCTTCCTTAGGGTCATCACTTGTACTCCATAATTCTTCCGGAACAGACATTCCAAAATACATTTGATTATTGTAGTCTCCTTCATAAGACTGTCCTACAATCTTAGTATGATCATAGTATGCTATATGCCCGCCTTTTTCCGGTTCTCCTTCATAAACCGGATAATATTCCTCCTGACCATTTACCTCTGCATTCAACGCATTTTCGTAGTCAGGATTTCCTCTATAAATCGGAAGAGAAGTATACAGTTCACACTTGTCTGTAGTCACTTTTATCTTTTCAATATTCTGGCCAGAAATCGTAAATCTTCCGTCCAAATACGAAGAACTGCCATGACCTATTTCAACTCTACTAAGGCCTATTACATCTCCGGATGTCACTCCTTCTGGCAATTCTGCAGCACATGCTGTAATTGCAAACAAATTGCTACTCTTTACCGTCTGTTCTCTATTTGTTCTGGTAGTTTCATCTCTTTCTGTCATTGAAGAACTTCCAGAAATTCCTCCTGTCACAGCCAAAGCCAGTGCTGCACATGCCACCAAACCACTTGTAATTATTTTTTTCATCTTCATCTTATTGTTCCTTACCTTTCTCTGAATTTGAATTTCAGAATCATCAATTTCTGGCGCGAGGGCTTGCTTTAAGATTTGATCTAATCTTTCATCTGTCATATCCTAATACCTCCAATTCATTTTTCAACAAATGTCTCGCTTTGTTCATACGACTTTTAACTGTTCCTTCTGGTATGTGTAACACTTCTGCTATTTCTTGAACAGACATATTCGCTGAATAATACAAATGAATATGCATTCTGTATCTTTCCGGCAAATCTGCAACCACCTGTCTGACAGTATTGTTCACATCCTTCTGAATAATACAACTCTCTGGTGAGATGACAGTTAAATCTGTAATAGTTGGACTTCCTTCTGTTTCCACACGGTCGATACTTTCCATAGGTATCAATCGATTTCTGTTCGCATACTTTCTTTTTTTATTTTTCCAAAGCAGTATTGATATGGATAAGGCATAGCTTCTTACATTTTGTTGAAAATCCAAGCGCTGTCTTTTCTCCAACAGCTTGAGCATAGTATCCTGATACAACTCATCTCCAGATTCTTTATCACCGCATGTCATCCTGCAAAACCTGAGAATATCCTTTCCGTTGTTCTGGACAAATTGCTCAAATTCATAAGTATTCATTACAAGTTATCCTTTTTCCTTTCTACCTCTAGTCGACTATGGTTTTTTACCTTTACACCTATATATTGTCGTAACTTTTCAACAGGTTCATTTTTTCTTAAAAATAACATCAGGTTGGATTTAAATATATATTTATTCGACTTCTTTGTACTCAAAATTCAAGTTTGTCTGTTTTTTAATCAACTACGCCATATCATACTTTTGCATTCAATTTTCATCTTCTTAAGACTTCATTTAAATTCTTACAATCAATATCGTTCTGTTAGAAATTCTTTACACCTTTTCACACATTCTTGAAAGTAGCTTTTTTTCGGTCAAAACCTCTCAAAATCTGCCTGATTTTCCGTCTTCAAATCATCTCATCGATACACTATGAAAAATCATTTAAATCGTCATCTCGCGGTTTGAATTCTTTCTCTCATTTCTTACGCCAGATTCCACATTCTCTGTTAAAATTCCTAACCCGAATCACAGATAAATTTGGGGGAATGAGCGATGATACATCTTTACAACAAGCTCTACGCTTTTTTCACATCTCCCTAAAATCAACATGCATTCCCCTCTTCAGAGAACATATCCCCATTTTGCCACATACGTCATATCTCACATCGAATTGTTTCTAAGTCATCATTTTTCATTTTTTAAGGAGTTGATGACATGAACGGACGACTATTTAATTCTCAAAATGCAAAAGATTTGATTCCACTCTTGCAGACCGCGCTCGAAGACGGTATAATCTCGGCAGACAGTGTGCTTGATACGATTATGGCTACAAAGAGACAACAGGTACGCAACATGCACCCTTATGCTATCACACCACCAAAATCCGATGGAGGACGTTGGCAGACTCGGTACAGAGATGCGGACGGTAAATATAAAAGCATCAAAGCACAGACCGAAAATGAATTGTTGGACAAGCTGATTCCGCTCTATCTGTCCAATGAGCACATTGAAAATCTCACATTCTATGGATTGTATGAAGAATGGCTCGCCTACAAAAAGGACGTTACCAGCAGTCCGAACACCATCAAGCGCCACGGACAGCATTATCGGAAGTATTTCGAGAACTCTGCCCTGCATGGCATGAAAGTTCGGAAGATTGATGAACTGCTCCTTGAGTCAGAGTGCAACCGTATTGTAAAGGAATTCAATCTGGCGAGAAAAGAATGGGGAAACGTGAAAACAATTCTGAACGGAATGTTCGGATATGCCGT
>JAFUMF010000112.1 GCA_017482945.1 Lachnospiraceae bacterium | reverse complement strand
GTTCTCCGTCTTCCTGAAATACAGGCTCCGTCGGATATTCCGCCAAAGCCTCTGCAGTTATTTTCCCTGGAGCTTCTATCTGTATATTGGTATCTCCATTTTTTGTTCCTGCCGATTTTGTATCGTTCAGATCCTCGCCGATCCCACAACCAGTCAAAAATAACCCCAAGGCCGCGCACAATGCAGCTGCCTCCAGCACGGCTTTCTTTGTCCGTCCATTCTTTTTCATAATCTTCCTCCTCGCACAAAAAAATCTATGACTACAAGATACTGAGTTTCAATCTACTCTTTCCAAAACATATAAGATCCGCCACAAAATCCAGCGATTTATTCTACCTTAACTATACCAGACCTCACATCTACTGCTCAATATTCAGACAAGAATCGTAAGTATTCTTAAACTTTTTGAACTATTTTTCCCTATGATAACTTCCATCTTTTAAAAATTGCTTCTCTGCGCTATAATAGATGCGATAGCAACGTTCAAGCAATACTTAATCAATTGACTATTATAAAGGAGATTTTCATGAAACGTACCCTCGCATGGATCGGCATTCTCGCCATCGTCATCGGCTTTATCGCCCTGGTCTATTTCACCGCCACCGGTGCATCTGCAAACGTCATCATGGCAGCTTTGTTCTGCATGATCGTTATTCCGATTTTCATCTACGCCTTTCTCATGGTCCTGAAGATGAAAAATAAAGACCAGGATGAGTCCAAATAGGCCCCCGGTATCTATGCAGAAAAAAATGATCGTCCATATACTCAGATTCTTAAAAATGGGTATATGGTCGATCATTTTTTCATTGATATCCTTTGGCTCCTGAATATGGATACAAAATCCATTTCAGAACATAACAGAAACTTTTATTTTCCAAAAGTCTCTATCCGCTTATGAAACCAGAACAGGGAACCGTCTTCCGCCCCGATTCCGATGCCGAACACATCCTCGTCTGCTTCCATCCCCGGTATTTCCATCCGGTCGTCCTCTGACACGGTCTCTTCTCTTTCGTATACCTGCTCGTAGGTGTGTTCTTCTATGTATCTCCCTGCCAGGATCACACCTTCCGCCACCAGCAATGCTTTCACGATCCGGAAAAACCATGTTCTCCGCTTTTCTCTTCTATATCCATGCCGCCAGGAATGATGCGGCCGGTATGCGTACTGAATATTGCATGCTCCTTTCATAAATGAAAGTCTCTCCAGAGCCCTGTCCCTTTATCATACCATACCCGCCGCCCCCAATAAAGCGAAATCCACAGATTCCCGGCGTGCTTAGACAAAAACAGCCTCACGACAAGATCTTCCCTGTCATGAGGCTGCATTTTCATCCCGCTCAGTCCACTTACTTTCCGCCGGTGACGCTGTTTACATTGCTGTTTGCAGGGCCTGTTCCACTGCCATTCCCAGATCCGCTTGTGGTTCCGTTTCCAGTTCCATTCGTATTTCCGTTTCCGGAACTCCCGCCGGTACCATTCTCAGTCCCGTTTCCATTTCCGTTCATGTCATTGGTCAGGTTGTCCATGCCCTGTTCCACGCCGTCCACCATGTCCTGTAAGACACCGCCGCTCTCGCCGGATGTCTCCGTTGTTGTCGCAGTTGTGTTCGGTGCCGCACTTGTACCCCTGGTACTATTGTTATCATTTCTTCCACAGGCAGTCACAACGATCACGAGTGCCGCCATCATCGCCGCCAATACTACTTTTTTAAATTTTCCCATAAAAAATTCTCCTTTCTAACCCTATTATGTACGTTAGAAAGGAGAATATTCATCATGTAAAATCAATTCCGATCAGCCGATCACATCAGACATATCGTACATTCCTGCACCTTTTCCTGCAAGGAATTTTGCAGCCTGCACTGCACCTTTTCCAAAGATTGCTCTGGAATATGCGGTGTGGTTGAATGTGATCACTTCATCCTGGCCTGCAAAAATAATATCATGCTCGCCAACGATCGTGCCGCCGCGAACCGCCTGGATACCGATTTCCTTCTTATCACGTTTTACGCGCTCAGAAGTTCTGTCGTATTTGTAGTGGTACGCATTGTCAAGACTCTCGTTGATGGAATCAGCAAGGGCGATTGCTGTACCGCTCGGTGCATCCAGCTTACGATTGTGGTGCTTTTCCAGGATTTCAATATCAAAACCGGCATCTGCCATTACCTTAGCCACTTCCTTTAATACTTTTAAAAGAAGGTTGATGCCGACGGACATGTTTGCAGAACGTAATACCGCACTTGTCTCGGAAAGCTTCTTCACGTTTGCAAGCTGTTCTTCAGAAAGTCCTGTTGTGCAGAGTACAAGCGGAGTCTTTGTTGCCTCACAGAAAGCAAGAACACCGTCTGTTGCCTTTGCAACGGAAAAGTCGATCACAACATCTGCCTGCGGACACTCTTCCAGTGTTTTGTATACAGGATAACCAACCTGAATCTCTGTATTCATATCCACGCCTGCAACGATCTCGATGGCCTCATCGTTTGCGATGATGTCAGTGATCACGCGGCCCATTGCGCCGCCGCAGCCGTTCATAATAGCTTTTACCATTTATCTCTTCCTCCGTAAAACGGTCTCAATTATTTGATCAGACCGAAGTTAACCAGCTCTCTTCTTAAGATTTCCTGGTGTGCTGGCTCCATCTCTGTGAGCGGAAGTCTCGGAATACCAACGTTCTTGCCCATAAGATTTAAAGCAGCTTTTACCGGAATCGGGTTTACTTCACAGAACAGAGCATCAATTAACGGAAGTGCCTTTAACTGAAGGTTTCTGCTGCCCTCGATGTCGCCTTTGAAGAACAGCTCACAGATATCATGAGTCTCCTTCGGGGCTACGTTGGAAAGTACGGAAATAACACCTTTTCCGCCAAGTGCAAGAAGCGGAACGATCTGGTCATCATTACCGGAGTAAACATCTACGCAGCCATCTGCCATGTTCATGATCTGAGCGATCGCGGAGAAGTTTCCACTTGCTTCTTTTACAGCTACGATATTATCCACATTTTTGCAGAGATCTACGATCGTAGCCGGTGTAATGTTCATACCAGTTCTGCTCGGTACGTTGTAAAGAATGGACGGAATCTTCACTGCATTTGCGATTGCTGTGAAATGAGCTTTTAAACCGTTCTGTGTTGCCTTGTTGTAGTACGGGGAAACTAACAGAAGACCATCTGCTCCAACCTTTTCAGCCTCGATGGAAAGGTCGATCGCATGTGCAGTGTTATTGGAACCTGTACCAGCTACTACCGGGATACGTCCCTTCACTACGTCGCATGTGAATTTGATCGCACTGATCTGCTCCTCATCAGACATGGTTGCAGCCTCACCTGTTGTACCAGCTACTACGATACAGTCTGTGCTTCCTGCAATCTGATCCTCGATCAGCTCTTCAAACTTGTTAAAGTCAATTTCTCCGCTTGCCTTAAACGGTGTTACAATTGCTACGCCTGCGCCTGTAAAAATAGACATTTGTTTTCCTCCTGTTTTATCTGGTTGTTTCTTTTTTATTTTTTCCTTTTATGTTCTTATTTTAAGTTCTCAATATAGGAAATATAGTCCACGTATGGTCTGATCCCATCCGGACAAGTATGACCTGTCATGATCAGATTCATCTCACTGTCTTTATTTTCCAGGAAATGAATAAAATCCTCCACAGAAATCACATTCCAATCCACAAGTCCTAACACTTCGTCCAGAATCAGCGTGTCACATTCACCGGTCACCATAACTTTTCTGGCAAAATTAAATGCGTTTTTCAGATTGAAGATCTCTTCCTTTTTCTGGTCTTCCGGAAGATCCTCAAAAAGTCCGTGGGAACGCGCAAAGCTGAATACCTTCATTTCCGGCTCCAGACGTTTTAAAATTTCAACGTCGTCTTCCTCAATCATTCCCTTTAAAAACTGAACAACAATTACCTTTTTATCTGACAGTGCTCCTAATACGCCATATCCCACTGCTGATGCCGATTTTCCTTTGCCTGGTCCGCAAATTACATGGACCGTACCTTTTTTCATGTTCTGCATCTCGTTTTTTGTACCTCTTCCTAAATAGTTCATGTTTCAGGTAAAAATAAAACGTGCATATAGTAACATATTTTTCCCAATTTTGCAAGGATTCCTTAAGAAAAGTAACCCCTTTGAGCAAATTTTAAGACAAACTTAATCTACACACTCCAGTTTGCTCACGGATACTTCGTATGCAGTGCGCTTTTCACACTCTGT
Organism: Lachnospiraceae bacterium; assembly: GCA_017482945.1. GTDB lineage: Bacteria > Bacillota > Clostridia > Lachnospirales > Lachnospiraceae > Pilosibacter. The sequence goes on along the minus strand of JAFUMF010000112.1, from coordinate 1,704 downwards.
CTCGCTGAGCTTTTTTGTGTATTCACGGCTCTGGACGCGGCCCCAGATCATGACTCTGGTTCCCACCTCAAAGCTGGATGCGAATCTCGCATTGCGGCCCCAGGAAATACACGGGATATAGTCTGATTTTCCGTACGGTCTGTTGACTGCCACAAGGAGGTCTGCGATTTCTCTTCCCAGCGGAGTCTTTCTGTAAATCGGTTCTTTGCATATGTAGCCGTCCAGGAAAATCTGGTTGGTCTTTGTATAGTCGGTAAATTCCTCCATGAATGTCACTTCCCGCACAAAAACAGAAAGCACCAGGCGGTTCTTGGTTCCTTCGTGGCGGTTGTAAGAGCGGAACTGGCCGCTGGCCTCGATGGTGCAGCCTCTGAAGTCACGATCCACATCAATGAGGCGCTCAGAAATCAGGAGCGGAATGATGTCTGCCTGCTCACTTAAGCGGTTCACAGCAAGGTCCACCACATAAAATCCTTCCCCATACACTGCATGGCTGAATGTAAATTCTGAAACGATCGTTCCGATCACGGTCACTTTGTTGTTTTCCATTGTTTTTTCTGACATAGTATTTCTCCTTTTTATTCGATAAATTCATCTGCCGGTTTTCCGGCCTGTTACTATATCTATTCGGGGAAATACCAAAATAGAACTAAATTGGAAAATTTTTCTTTCGACATGGTTCATTTTGTTTCGCATGTGGTTTGGTATATGATTGGATGCACATGGAAAATCTATGATCGAGGTATTGGATGATGAAAAGATTGGGGTTATTTTTTTCAGATTTGATCAGGAATTATATCGAGGATGAGATGTCTGTATATGCGGCCCAGGCTTCTTTTTTTACACTTTTGGCGGCATTTCCGTTTTTTATGCTGCTTCTGGCACTGATTGAATTGATTCCGTTAGTACATGAATCGGATCTGCTGGCATTTCTGGTGGAATTGATGCCCGATAATCTGGATACGCTGATTGTTTCTGTTCTGGAAAATATAAGTTCCGTCTCTCCGCTTGCGATCCTTTCTGCTTCAGCCGTTGTATCTTTGTGGTCGGCTTCTAAAGGAATGCTTAGTATTGAGCGCGGGCTGAATCGTGCATACAATGTGCAGGTACAGCGAAATTATTTCGTCCGGAGACTGGTCTGCAGCGGATACACCTTTTTATTTACCGTCATGTGCGCCATCAGTCTCCTATTTCGGTTTTCGGCGTTTTTTATATTGCTCCTTTTGATCCTGGCCTTTTATGTGGTCCTGCCATATAAAAAACAGCCCATCCTCTGGCAGCTTCCGGGAGCGCTGTTTTCTGCCTTGGGATGGGCCTTATTTTCGGTGGCATTTTCTGCCTATTTTCATTACTGGGGTCGATTTGCCATTACCTATGGGAGTCTGACCGCTGTGATTTTTCTGATGCTCTGGCTTTATTTTTGTATTTGTATTTTGTTCCTTGGGGCGGAAATCAATGATCGGATCTCCACCTTTCAAAACACCTGAATCAGCGCAAATTCTATCTCGCAAGCATCATACGGTCGTTTGCAAATTCCTCGCCGCTATGCTCTTCAAACTTCTTAAGAAGGTCTTCCACCTGAAGATTTTTCTTCTCTTCGCCGGCCACATCGTAAATGATACGGCCCTCATGCATCATAATGAGGCGGTTTCCATACTGGATCGCATCTTTCATGTTGTGGGTGACCATGAGCGCTGTCAGTTC
>JAFUMF010000111.1 GCA_017482945.1 Lachnospiraceae bacterium | reverse complement strand
TCAGATCTCCACATACTAGCAACCTCCTTCCCACGGCCATTTCTCTGTCACCCAGCTCTGGCTGTTTCCAGCCATGCCATCAACCATAAGAGGGCCGAACTGGCGCTCATATGCTTCCATGGCATTTTTCCGCATTGTAGCCGCATTGCAGAAATACTGCATGGCTGCGGCATCGTTTGGATGGGTGTCTAAGAAAAGCTGCGCGTCGTCCATGGCGAAGCTGGCTTCATTCAGTTGTCTCATTAATGCATAATTTCTATTCATTTTCGACACCTCCCCATTACGAAAGGATAATCCAAAGAGGGGAAAATGGTTCCTCTCCGAAAACCATGGTCCATGGGGAACGGAGTTTCCCAGTTGTGCCACGGAATATATCCCATTCCTACAGGAAATTGATCGATTCCTGCGGCCATATTTGTTCCCATACATGCAGTTCCCTGAGTCTGGTAACCGGGATTTTGCATGGGGCGCATATAGAGATTCGACTGGGTCTGCATCGGGCGAGGACCCTGATCCGGCTGATTCGGTCTCGGGCCCATGCCCTGGCACGGACACGGAGCCGGTCCCGGCATCATGTTCGGCCTGCGCGGCGGGCAACCGGAATTCTGATTACAATTCATACCTAAATTGCTCCTTTCAGTTTCATAATAATAAAGTATGCAAAGGAAGCAATTCCGGAACCCCAAATAAAAAAGTCTGAAATCCGCGAAGAAAGACCTCCATAAAGAGGCTCCCAGTTCGCCAGATTTCAGACTTAATTCGGTTTACGCCCCGACGGCGCAGGTAATATTCAGACTCAAATTGTAAGAGAGTGCATCGTGGAGTCCGCTGCCCTGTCAAATCACTGCATTAGGACATTTTGTACTTAAAGGAATCGCAGTCAGTACATTCCTTTTTTGTCGGGTTCATTTCATGAGTACCCACGTGGATTTTGTCCAGAGTGCAGTAGTCCACGGTGCCTGCATGGTGTACGCAGTTGTGGATGGAACATGCAATACTTTCATTCTTGTTCTGATTCATCATTGTTTCTCACCACCTTTGTTTGTGATGATATTAGTATGAGCAGAGTCAGAACAAATCATGATGGAAAAAACAGGTATTTATGCAGGGCTTTAGAGCCATTTCACACGAGTCTCATCATAAAATCCGCGTGCTGCCGGTGTCTCATCTGCAACGCCGAGCGCAACCACCGCAAACGGTGTGCTCTCAACACCGATCACGTTGCGGACTGCGTTCACGCGCTCTTCCATCGGATATACGCCGCACCAGCATGTGCCGTAGCCAAGAGCCGCAGCAGCCAGTAAAATGTTCTGGGTCGCAGCACCGCAGTCCTCCGGGAAATAACCCGGGCAGATGCCTTCCTGAACTTCCGGTTTAGCACAAACGATGATTGCGAGGGACGCTGTTTTCAGCATGGAAACATACGGATGCACCGCCATGATTTCTTCCAGTTTCTCCTGGTTTTCCACCACAACGAACTCCCACGGGCGTGTGTTACACGCACTCGGAGCCATCATAGCGGCCTCCAGGATCTGTTTTAAATCTTCCTTCGGGATCACAGCACCCTTTTTGTATTTGCGGATACTACGCCTGGAACGGATGGTTTCTAATGTGTTCATTGGTTGATCCTCCTTTAACTTCTTTGTTGATCATGTATCATAATAGTTGCTTTTTCGATATGAATTACGCCGACTGGCGGGAATCAGTCAGAAAGAAAATCGACGGTTGCTTGTAACTGGTCGGCAGCAGTGATGGTCGGAACTCCGTCGCCTTCCTGGGCACCATAATCGCCAAAATATGCATGGCATCCGCCCTCAATGATCAATTCTTTCACATTTGCCGGAAGATTGGCCCGGTATTTTTCATAATTCTCTTTATTCAGGACCATGTCCTCCGAGCCATAAATTGAATACACATCAAGGCCTGACATCTTAAGATCAGCAGTCGAATAAGCCGCAAGTAAAAGAAGTCCGTCAAAATCATCCTCATCTTCATCGGCCACAAAGCTGGCAGCCATGGCTCCGCCGAAGGAATGACCGCCCACATACCAGGAATCCACCTCCGGAAATTGATCCGGAATATCATCCGCGGCATCAATATCAAACACCGCCAGATTGAACGGCATTTTCACCAGCACACAATGCCAGCCATGTTCGGCAAGCTCTCTCATAAGCGGGGCATATGCCGTATACTCCACCTTGCCGCCCGGATAGAAAACAAGTCCGCGTGACGTTGTCTGGCCGGAGCCGGAAGCAGCATCTGTGTTTGCCGAATTCTGGTGGGGATTCTGCACCGGTGCAAAAACGATGGAATCATCTGCACGTTTGGTCACCGTGACCATATCATCCGATAAAAGTGACTCAGCCGCCATCGCACCGGCCCGGTAGTAATCATTAACATAAATCGTGGCTCCTGCAGTGCCCACAAGAACCAGGCAAAGAATCACGATGAGAGCGAGTTTCCATTTGCTAAAACGTTTCCGAGAAGTTGTCATGATAAGCCTCCATGAAGTTCAGTTTAACTGGTGCTTGCACGTCTTTCTTAGCATAAACACCGACATCTGCATGTACGTTCATAGTTTCTTCCGTATAAACCATTCATATGCAAAAATAGTCTAAGATTACAATATCATAAGTGTTCTGGCTGTGCAAATGAAAACAGTAAAAACAATCAAAGATTCCAGGTGTGTTTTCACTAAAATAGATGCGAAGGAAACCAAGATGTGATACAATAGAGACGAAATCTGTGAATAGTCATGCACCAAAGGAGACCAGAGCGAATGAACAACAGGGACATGGAGCATATTTTGGAAAAAATTCGTGGACTGATCAATTCAGGAATCGATTTTATAAATAGGAGTATTTCAAACCACAAAAGTGACCCGGATATCATAGATGCACCGCAACCGCCGGCCGTTTATGAGGAGAAGCCATGGCAGAAGGTGGTCGGTGTATTGCTTGCAGTGGCCGGATATGGCTGGGGCGGAGTCACACTTTTAAGTACGCTGATTCTTTTATGGGGCGCGTCTCTTGTGGGCGAACTTGCCATTGGAGCAGGGCTTGCGATGTTCAGTGCGGTCATTCTTGGCGGCTGTGGTTTTATGGCATACAAAGGAACAACGATGATCACCAGTTCCAACCGATTCCGGATATACAAAAGACCATCGGTGACGAGGAATTCTGCAACATCAAAGAACTGGCAGAGAAGGTCAGAAAATCAGAACGGTTTGTCGTAAAAGACGTGGAAAAAATGATCTGGAAGGGATGGTTCTGTCAGGGACATCTGGACCAGAGCAAAACATGCCTGATGGTAACGGATCACATGTACAGTGAAGACCAGAAAATTGAGGCCGAGCGGGAGCAGCACCGGATCGAAGAAGAATCCAAAAAGCTGCGGATGCAGGCGGAGGAAGAGGAGAGAAAACGTCAGGAACGTGCCCAGCAGGAAAAGGCCGAAAAAGAAGCGCGGGCGCAGCGGCGTACGAATTTCTGGGGCGGTTCTAAGAATCAAAATCAGAATAACCTTCCGCCGGAGGTGAAACGTGTCATTGAGCAGGGCGATGCTTATGTAAAGAAAATCCGCCAGTGTAACGATGCAATCCCGGGTGAAGCAATTTCTGCGAAAATTGATCACATGGAGGTCCTGGTCGATAAAATCTTTGATCGCGTTGAGCAGAAGCCGGATACTGTCGGCGATATCCGGAAACTGATGGAGTACTATCTTCCGACGACCATAAAACTTTTAGAGACATACGCAGAGATGGATGCGCAGCCGATCGGCGGCGAGAATATCAGAACGTCCAAGAAAGAGATCGAAGATACGCTGGACACGATCAATATCGCGTTTGAAAAGCTGCTGGACAGCCTGTTCCAGGAGACAGCATGGGATATTTCCTCAGATATTTCTGTGTTGAATACCATGCTGGCGCAGGAAGGCCTGACCGAGGACGGACTTAAGAAATAGAATGCCAAAATGGAGGACATAAATATGACCAATGAATTCGAAAACATGCAGACAGCTCCGGTTCTTACATTAGAACCATTTAAAGAAGAACCAATGCCGGAACCTGTAAAAGAAGAGAAGCCGGCGTTTGAAGAGCCGGTTCTTTCCGAGGAAGAGCGTGCGGCAGTGGAGGCCTTCGCGAACCAGATCGATCTGACCAATTCCAACATGATCCTGCAGTACGGCGCTGGAACCCAGAAAAAGATGGCTGATTTTTCCGAAAGTGCACTGGAGAAGGTACGCACAAAAGATCTGGGCGAAGTGGGAGAACTTCTTTCTAACGTGGTCGGTGAATTGAAGGACTTCGACGAAGAAGAGGAGAAAGGTTTCCTCAGCATCTTCAAAAAGACATCCAACAAGCTGGATAAAATGAAAACGAAATATGCGAAAGCAGAGTCGAACATCAACCAGATCTGCCAGGTACTGGAAAATCACCAGGTCCTTCTGATGAAAGACATTGCTGTGCTGGATAAAATGTATGATTTAAACCTTACTTATTTTAAAGAACTCTCCATGTACATTCTGGCCGGAAAGAAAAAACTGGAGGAAGTCCGCTCTGGAAAACTGCAGGAAATGATCCAGAAAGCACAGGCCAGCGGTCTCCCGGAAGATGCCCAGGCAGCAAGGGACTTAGACTCCATGTGTACAAGATTTGAAAAGAAAATCCACGACTTGGAGCTCACAAGAACGATTTCCATGCAGACAGCACCGCAGATCCGCCTTGTACAGAGCAACGATTCTCTGATGGTAGAGAAGATCCAGTCTACGATCGTCAATACAATTCCGCTTTGGAAAAGCCAGATGGTCCTTGCTCTCGGTGTGGAACATTCCGCACAGGCGGCTCAGGCTCAGCGTGAAGTGACAGACATGACAAACGAGCTTCTCAAGAAAAACGCGGAGAAACTGAAACTGGCGACCATCGAAACCGCGAAAGAATCAGAGCGTGGAATCGTTGAGATGGATACTTTAAAATCCACCAATCAGGCGCTGATCACGACCTTCGATGAGGTCATGAAGATTCAGGAGGAAGGACGTCAGAAGAGACGCGAGGCCGAAGCAGAGATGCAGAGACTGGAAAATGAGTTGAAGGCGAAACTTCTAGAGATGAGAAGATAGACTTGACGCCCGTCGAATAGTCCCGGTACGTCGACCGGAATAAGAAAAAGATGCAGAATTTCCAGGTTTATGATAGAATAATGGGAAGATAAATATTTTTACAGAGGTGCATGATGGTTAGAACAATTATTAGAAATAAAGGCTTCTTAGCAAGAAAATCTACTCGCGCAACAGAGGCAGATGCAAAAATCGCAAGTGATCTTATGGATACATTCCTTGCAAATAAAGAAAACTGTGTAGGTATGGCTGCAAACATGATCGGCTGGCTGAAAAATATCATCGTAGTCGATGCTGGCTTTGCTCCGCTTGTGATGTACAATCCGATCATCACGAAAAAGGAAGGACCGTATGAGACAGAAGAAGGCTGTCTCTGCCACGAAGGTGAGCGTAAAACAATCCGTTACGAAAGAATCACCGTCATGTATCAGGACCATGCGTTCAAACCGCAGAAACAGACCTTCAGCGGCTACGTAGCGCAGATCATCCAGCATGAAGTGGATCATTGCAATGGTATTGTGATTTAATAGTAAATGAAAATGACAGAACCTCCTGAAGTATTGACTTCGGGAGGTTCTTTTGCGATAGTATTAATGACAATTTTTACAAGGTTCATAACCATTGGAAAGTAAATAATTCACATCGCTGCAGTAGCCTTTGTTCTTTTCTTTCATCTGGTTCACAGATTTACATCCAGGAACATGGTATTTTCCGGTGTTGGTATTGACAACGATCGTGTATCCGCTGTAAGGTTCATGCGAAATACCGGAATTTGAATAAGTGGTCTCGGTAACCTCGCGAGAACTTTCTTCTGCTACTTCGACTTCCTGCTGAATGATTGTAACTGCTTCTGAAGCAACTGCCTGTTCTACCAATACGACCTCAGCTGCTTTTGTCTGAACAACGCCATCTACAGTCCATGCACCATTGACATCAACTGTACATCCATCCGGTGTTACTGTGTTCATAAGACAGTATCCGCTTGGATCAAAATAGTAGCATTCCGCGATTCCATCATTGTTGCCATCGATCCACTGCCAGCAGCTCACATAATAACTTCCGTCATCATTTTCATACCACCAGCCGACGGCATCACTTTTCCAAGTGCCGGCGAAGGAAGAAAGTCCCATCAGGAAGCACATCATAACGGTAGCAAAAAGTAATCTGAATTTCTTCATAAACTCATCCTCCATATCATTTCATAGTCCCGATCATATAGTAAAAATACCAATATCTACAACTATTTTAACATGTGCAGACTGGAAGGGAGAACAGTAAAATTCGACATTTCTCGACACGGAGAAATGATAAAGAACATGGTCGTATCAGCGAAAGCGGTCAGTCAGTTCAATGGATTTTCTTATGCACAATTCACATATCTGTGTTAAAATATCCATAATACAGAAGAAAAATAATTTCTGCAGCTCACACAGCTGATGTACAGGAAAAGAACGGAGAGATGACCAATGGCAGGACCGAATCAAAAGATGAAAATATTATACTTACTCCAGATCCTTCGCGAGCGCACCGATGAGAATCATATCATGTCCGCGACAGATCTGAGTAACGCGCTGAAAGAATACGGAATCAGCGCCGAGCGAAAAAGCATCTATTCGGACATCGAGGCACTCCAGAGCTTTGGTGTGTACATTGTGCAGAAAAAAGGATCCACTCCGGGATATTACATTGCAAGCCGCGAGTTCGAAATCGCGGAGCTGAAACTTCTGGTGGATGCGGCCCAGGCATCGAAATTCATCACGAAAAAGAAGACAGAAGAGCTGATCAAAAAACTGGAGGGACTGACCAGCAAATACGAAGCCCACCAGCTGCAGCGTGATGTTTACATCTACAACAGGACCAAGGCCCAGAATGAGACCATCTTTTACAACGTGGACTACATCCACGATGCCATGTTCTCCAATGTGCAGATCCAGTTCCAGTACTCTGAGTGGACGGTGAAGAAGGAATTGAAACTGAAAAAGGGCGGCGAATTTTATGTGGTGAGCCCGTGGGCACTTACGTGGGCGGACGAGAACTACTACCTGATCGCGTACGATGAAAAGGCGGACATGATCAAGCACTACCGCGTGGATAAAATGCAGAGAATGGAGCTTTTAGAAGAGGCGAGGCTTGGTAAAGAGCGGTTCCATGAATTCGACCTGGCGGCATTTGCGAAGAAGACCTTCGGCATGTACGGCGGTGAAGATGCGAAGGTGACGCTCTATGGTAAAAATGGACTGGCAGGCGTTGTGATCGACCGGTTTGGACAGGACGTGTTCATGATGCCGGTGGATGAGGAGCATTTTAGGGCTGTCGTGACCGTATCTGTGAGCCAGCAGTTCTTCGGCTGGGTGACAGGACTCGGCACCGGGATACAGATCGCAGGGCCGGAGCATGTGAGAGAGAAATATCAGGAGTATTTAAAAGGGCTTCTGGAGAATTATTAATGTGTGAATAATATAGAAGAAAATCATTGGAAAAGGCATTGATGAGGAAACTTGTCAGTGCTTTTTTGATTTAAAATCTCTGGCTGTACGGATTTTGGGACAGGCAATATGAGAAAATGACATCATCAAAAAGAGAACGAAACCCGAAGTCAAGATATACAAATCTCAAGGAGGTACAGCATGGGATATTTTGGAGCAATGTCTGAACGAAGACAGTATGGAAGAGAAGAACGCATTGACTACTATAAGAGATACATGTATTTCAAAGAGCTTGCTGAGGATGACAGAGAGCAGGATGACTGGGCGTTTGAAGAACGTGATTAGAGTCACCGCATTCAAAATGAATTTGGCACAGATGATAGATTTTACAAGAGTTCAGAAAAATTGGAGGTAAGGATATGTCATTATTATTCACAAGCTTAGCAGTATGTTGTATCGCAGGTGTTCTGAAAGAAAGCGTGGTCTGCTTTGCCGCAACGTTTGTATTTGCCGCTCTGGCAATTGTGGCTGAGTATCATGAAACGCAGGTTCGCAGAGCATAGACGGCCAGTGTCTTGTATTGCTATATATGGTGTGGTATAATGAAATAGTATCATGATGTCGGAGGACATCGTACATATTAAGCAATACAGAAAGGAACTGATCCACATGAAAAAAGCATTTATTTCAGCAGATATCGAAGGTATGGAGGGCAACGTTTCCCGCATCCAGTCCAACCGAGGCAACATGGACTACTCCATCGCCCGCAAGCGCCTTGCGGAAGATGTAAACGCGGCGGTTCGCGCCTGCTTCGACTCCGGCTACGACGAGGTCTACGTTTGTGACGGCCACGGCGACATGGAGAACCTGATCATCGAAGACATGGACCCGCGCTGCAAGCTGGTCTCCGGCGCAATGCGCAGCAGCCTGCAGATGGAGGGCATCGACAGTTCCTTTGACGCATACATTTCCTTCGGTCACGCAGGCGCAGGTCTGACACTGGGCGGCGTGATTGACCACTGCTACAACGGCGGAAAAATCTACAACCTTCGTTTCAATGGTGTAACCATGAACACAGAGACCGTATGCAACGGTCTTGTAGCCGGCTACTACGGCGTGCCGCTCGTTGCATGCATCGGCGACAAAGCACTGGCAGAAGAATGTAAGGCATTCGTTCCGAACATCGAAGCAATCGTTGTTAAAGAAGGCCGCAGCCGTTTCTCCGCAGTTTCTGTTCATCCGACCGTGGCTCGCGAGATGATCTACAACGGCGTAAAGGCAGCACTTGCAAGACGCGACGAGATCAAGCCGATCGAATGTGCAGAGACACTGACCATGGAAATCGATTTCAAAGATTCCAACATGGCAGACACCGCATCCCTGGTTCCGGGCGTTGTGCGCCTGGCTCCAAGAACCGTTTCCTTTACAGGAGATCCGGAGACAGTATTTAAGGTACATGAGCTGTTGATCTTCAGACTTGTGGATGCCTGGAATATGTAAAACGGTTGAGTGTGATTGTCCCGCAGGATTTTGTCCTGCGGGATTTTTATAAGCAAAGGATTGAGACAATGATGAAAGGGGAACATGTATTGAAATTATGAAGATAACACTTACGAGAAAAGCGCCTGTCAAATTATGGCT
>JAFUMF010000110.1 GCA_017482945.1 Lachnospiraceae bacterium | reverse complement strand
TGATCTGGGCTGAGATCCCGTATATTTCCAAGCACATGCCGACAGGCCGTGAGAATACAATTGCCCAGATGAAAGAGCTGATTGTACAGAACTACAACCACCCGTCCATCGTTGTTTGGGGCTTGTCAAACGAGATTTCCATGCAGGGATCCTCTGAGGATCTTCTGGAGAACCACAATATTCTCAATGACATGTGCCATGAAATGGACCCGACAAGACTGACAACCATCGCTTGTGTATCACCGACACCGATTGATGATCCATACCTGAATATTCATGATGTGGTTTCCTACAATCATTATTTTGGCTGGTACGGCAGTGACACATCCATGAATGGTCCATGGTTCGATAACTTCCATGAGAAAAATCCGACCATCCCGATCGGTATGAGTGAATATGGCTGTGAGGCTCTTAACTGGCATAATTCCCAGCCGTCTCAGGGTGATTATTCCGAGGAATATCAGGCATACTATCATGAGGAACTGATCAAACAGCTCTTCACACGCAAATATATCTGGGCAACACATGTATGGAACATGTTCGACTTCGGTGCAGATGCACGTGCAGAAGGCGGCGAGAACGGCCAGAACCATAAGGGCCTTGTGACCATGGACCGTAAGTATAAGAAGGATTCCTATTATGCTTATAAAGCATGGTTATCTGACGAACCATTCGTACATCTCTGCGGAAAACGTTACATCGACCGTGTGGAAGAGACCACAAAGGTAACGGTTTACTCCAACCAGCCGGAAGTTGAGCTGTTCGCCAACGGTGTATCCCTTGGAAAGCAGACCAGTGATGTTCATTTCTTCTACTTCAATGTTCCGAACGCAGGAGAGACAACATTAGTGGCAGTTGCAGGCGAGTGCCAGGATACCAGTGTGATCCGCAAGGTGGAAGTATTCAATGAAGCCTATCGTCTGAAAGAGAAAGGCGCGGTCCTCAACTGGTTCGATGTGGAAATGCCGGAAGGTTATTTATCCATCAACGATAAAATCTCCGATATTGCCGCAGTTCCAGAGGGCCAGATGTTCATCGCAGACCTGATGGGCGAACTCATGAAGCAGATGAAAAAGACTTCTGAGGGCAGTGAGAATAATCTCTCAGACATGATGGCAGGGGAAGGTGTGATGCAGATGTTAAATGGCTTCTCCATCCTCCGTCTTGCAAGCATGGCCGGAATGATGGGCGTGGAGTTCACAAAAGAGCAGCTGCTTGACATGAATGCGAAACTCAATAAGATTAAAAAATCCAATAAATAGTTTAGCGAGCTGTCTGCCAGGGTTGGCAGGCAGCTTGTGTTATCTCCTAAAAACCTTGCCAGATAAGCCGTTTCTATGGTAAAATCATAAAAAGTGTGTTAGGAGGTAACGCATATGAAATGCCCATATTGCAATGCGCAGGATACAAAAGTAATCGATTCCCGCCCGGCAGACGATAACAGCTCCATCCGCCGCCGCCGTCAGTGCGAACAGTGCGGAAAGCGTTTTACCACATATGAAAAACTGGAAACAATGCCGCTTATGATCATCAAAAAGGATAATTCCAGAGAGACCTATGACCGGTCAAAAATGGAAAAGGGCATCCTTCTTTCCTGTCATAAACGCCCGGTTTCTTCCCAGCAGATCAGTACGATGATCGACCAGATCGAGAACCAGATCTTCAGTATGGAAGAAAGGGAGGTTCCGGCTTCGATTGTGGGCGAGCTGGTCATGAAGAAATTAAAGGATGTGGACGAGGTCGCATATGTACGTTTTGCCTCCGTATACCGCGAGTTCAAGGACGTAAACGCGTTCATGGACGAGCTGGCAACATTCCTGAAAAACAAATAGGAGTTTCATATGTTAGAGACGTTTTATCCCGATGAATATGTGGACAGCGCATACGAGCTTCCTTTTGAGGAACTCTATAAAAAGGGCTACCGCGGAATTATCTTTGACGTAGACAATACCCTGGTTCCCCACGGAGCGCCGGCGGACAAGCGGTCCATCGAATTGTTTGACCATCTTCGAAGCCTCGGGTTTTCCACATGCATCCTCTCCAACAACAAAGAACCGAGAGTGGCTCCGTTCGCGAAAAAGGTGAACAGTCCGTATCTTTTTAAAGGCGGAAAACCGTCAAGAAAAGGCTACAGGAAAGCCATGCAGGTCATGAAAACGGGACAGGACAATACGCTCTTTATCGGTGACCAGCTGTTCACCGATGTCTGGGGAGCAAGGCGGACCGGACTCTACAGCATTCTCGTAAAACCGATCAATCCCAAAGAAGAAATCCAGATCGTCTTAAAACGGTATCTGGAAGCGATCGTTTTATGGTTTTACCACAGAAAGAAGAAAAAGTAGAGAATCTGGAATACGTTTTTGTAAAAAATAGTTGAAAACAGGCTGATTATAGTATAGAATAAGATAGAATCAGCTATGTGCATCTAAAATTTAAAATGAGAGAAATAGCTTTTAAGGAGGAATATCATTTATGGTATCAGCAGGTGATTTTAGAAATGGCGTAACACTGGAAATCGAAGGCCAGGTAATGCAGATTATGGAATTCCAGCACGTAAAACCGGGTAAGGGTGCTGCTTTCGTTAGAACAAAACTTAAAAACGTAATCAACGGTGGTGTTGTTGAGAAAACATTCCGTCCGACAGAGAAATTCCCGGCAGCAAGAATTGACCGTGTAGATATGCAGTTCTTATACAATGATGGCGAATTAGATAACTTTATGGATATGAACACATTCGAGCAGATCGCTCTTGCTAAGGATGTTGTTGG
>JAFUMF010000109.1 GCA_017482945.1 Lachnospiraceae bacterium | reverse complement strand
ACCCGATACGGAACATTTGCTCACATCTACGCAGATGCGCCAGAGAGCAAGCAGTATGATTGGTCCATCGGTCAGGTGAAAGATATTCTGAAAGATGAAACCTACATCGGCAACAGTATACACAATAAGCAGACTAACATTTCTTACAAGAACAAAAAGAAAATCCGTAAGCCAAAGGAAGAATGGGTTTGTATCGAAAACACTCATGAAGCTATAATTTCTAAAGATGTTTTCTATCATGTGCAGAATCAGATTGCTTCCCGCAGAAGAAAACAGAAAAATGGCACAACAAAGATTTTCTCAGGACTTGTGAAATGTGCAGACTGCGGCTGGTCGCTTGCCTACGGCGAGAATCGTCAGAACAAAACGCCTTATGGCCACTATCATTGCAGTAATTATGGGCAAGGCACTGGTAAATGCTCCATGCACTATGTCCGCTACGATACGCTTTACACCTATGTGCTGCTCCGAGTTCAGCATTGGACGAAAGCTGTGCGAGAGGACGAAGAAAGGCTCTTGGAAAGCATTCTGAAAGCCGGTGACAAGGAAAGAACTGTTGCTATGAAGAAACACACAGCAGAGCTTTCCAAGGCGGAGAAACGCAAGGCAGAGGTTGACAGGCTGTTTGCAAAAATGTACGAGGACAGGGTTTCTGAACGCATTACAGAGTATAACTTCAATATGCTGTCACAGAAATATCAGATGGAGCAGATTGAGCTGGATGAAAAAATCCAGAAGCTTAAGGCAGCGTTGGCAGAAAGCAAGCAGTCTGTGGAAGATGCAAGGAAGTGGATCGAGATTGTCAAACAGTATTCCGAGCCTACGGAGCTGACAGCAGAATTGCTGAACAACATGATTGATAAAATCGTTGTACATGAAGCAACCAAATACGAAAACGGTTTTCGTGAACAGAAAATAGAGATTTACTACCGCTTTGTCGGTAAAATTGATTGATACAAAAATCTGAGTGTCAGCAAGAACTGGCACCCAGATAAAACAATATCTTTAACTAAGGGAAACGGGTAAATGTATGCCCGATTATTCTGTCGTCAAAAACTTATGCGAAGAATTGGATATCACAGTCGCAGAGTTAATGGATGGCGAATGTGCCGAGGGGAGAAGCGTTCGTGCATATGATGACGAGCAAATTATGGATTTGCTGAAAAGAACACAGGAGCTGGAAAAACAAAAGAACTTGCTTTATGGAATCTTACTTATTGTGATGGGAATTGCCCTACAGGCACTTTCTCACACATTAGGCGGCTCCAGCGTAAAAGACTTTTTTTCTGGACTTCTGTTGGGAATATCAATCGCCGAGATGCTGGTTGGTATTTATATAGTTGGAAAAGGCATAGCAGCTCGATAAATTCCAAGTTGTTGGACGAGTTTAATGTATACGCTTCGGTAATTGTAGTAATAAAAAACCAAATCCAGATAAGACATATACAGAGCAGACATCCAGATTCGTTTGAAAAAGCAGCTGGGCATACTCAGATTGTGCTTCGAGTGTGTACGTCTGAAGATGAATATGGCTATAAAAATTCTATTATTTCGTGTTGGGAGATTGGTGAGAAAAGATTACAGAACTATCTTCGAGCAGACTTGAAAAAGTAAATTCCAGTGCAAGAGTAAATTCCACTGCACCCTAAAAAGTCTTTAAATTTTTATCGAGGAAGAATTTAGCCTGCCAGTATATTGACATATTCTGATATTTCAGCATATAATATACATGAACAAGCGAAGAAAAGATTTCCATGACAACACCCCCTTTCTGTTGCCAGATTGGGTGCGACAACGATTTAAGTATAGCATAATAATAAAAAAGTACGGTCTCACTTTTGCGAAGAGACCGTACTTTTTTGACCGCTGACTGGGCGGCGTATAGAATATGAAAGATTAATGATTCATAAAAAGATCGGCGATCGCTTCC
Source organism: Lachnospiraceae bacterium (assembly GCA_017482945.1). Lineage (GTDB taxonomy): Bacteria > Bacillota > Clostridia > Lachnospirales > Lachnospiraceae > Pilosibacter. Next base: position 11,748 of record JAFUMF010000109.1, on the reverse strand, counting down.
ATTCCTTCGCCCTTAAATGCGGAGCAGGTAAATACCTTCGCGTTTGGATTCAGGCTGTGGACATCCGCGGTGAAACGATCTACGTCAAAGTTCGTAAACGGCAGGAGATCGATCTTGTTGATCACAACATAATCGGCAGTCTTGAACAGCTTCGGGTACTTTAACGGTTTGTCATTACCCTCAGTCACGCTTGTGACAGCGATACGGTAATGCTCGCCTAAAGAGAAGGAAGCCGTACAGACAAGATTTCCGATATTATCGACGATCAGAGTCTCGATTCCCTCTAAATCCAGCTCATCGATGCCGCGTTCTACCATGTCAGCCTCTAAGTGGCAGGCGCCCTCGGTATTTAACTGGATCGTGCGGATTCCGATCTCGTCCATGCGTTTTGCATCGAAGTCAGTAAATAAGTCACCCTCAATGACCGCGATCTTGCTCTTGTCAACACTCTCATGGGCGAGGGCGCTCTCGAGAAGGGTGGTCTTTCCGGATCCAGGAGAACCTAACAGGTTGAACATACGGATTCCACGTCCGGATAAGGAGGATTTATTTCTAGCTGCGATTTCATCATTTTTGCTTAATACATTTTTGTTTACGGTAATTGTTTTCATATCTTACTTACACTTTCTATATCTAATTCTGTTGCCTGAATTACTCCCCTCGGAATGTCTTCACATACATCTGGGATGTACCTGTCAGAGTGTCATCCTGCTCCAGCCGAATCACAGCTTCTTCCATGCAGGTGCCTTTTCGCAGAACCTCAAAATAGAAGTTCAGCTGCCCTTCATGGAGACAGGAGTACGGGCCGACAGAAATAACGATTTCATAAATCTTCTGAATTTCGTTTTCGATTGCAGCATCTGTTACGATGTCCATAATCTCACGACAGACAGCGCCTTCATGCATAATTGGCCTCCTGACGATTACAGCTTTTTCGGATTCTTTGTCTTTACGAATACGTCACGCTGGTCTTCTACCATCTCTCTTACTTCGAACTTACACTGGTTCACGCACTGACCGCAGCCGATACAGAGTTCATGGTTGAAAACAAGCTTCTTCGCGTTCTTATCATAGTAAATTGCCTGAGTCGGGCAGTGCTTTCCACAGAGGTTACATCCCACGCACTTGCTCTCATCGATCATCTTCGGGCTGTAGAATGCACGAGTGTAGATCTTACTGAGAGAGCCTTCGATCCAGCGGCTGTAGAGCAGGCAGCAGTCCTTACAGCAGTTACAGATAACCATTTCATCCTTATCTGCATTGTTTGCGTAGTGGAATGTGGTATGGATACAGCCCTTTTTCTCGAACTCGGCCAGCATTTCCACTGCCTCTTCGTATGGAACATTGCGGGCTACGCCGTTATCTACCATCTGGCGGCTGATCGCGCCTACGGACATACATGTTTCAAGTGGAAGTCCCTGATTGCACGGATCCAGATCATTGATATTTTTATATTGACGGCAGAAGCAGTTCATAACTGCGATCTCATCTTTATATTTGTCTAACAGTTTGAGTACATCGCCGGCCGGTAATGTCTGCTGTTGAGAAGTAAGCGGGCGGTTCAGGGATACTTCCTTCAGATTGCCTTTGCTTACATAAACAGAAGTACGCGGCGGGATACCTTTCTTTCCAAGGTTTGCAGTCTTATGGTCATTTAAGAATCGCATCGGGAGAACGTTCATTGTCTTAAGAACGCCCCAGAACTCTACGAACTTGTTGATAATTGCGGCACGTTTTTCTGTAAGCGGACCGCCGGTAGCGAACTCGATCCAACCTGGGAAGATCGGAGATAATTCATATAAATGACGCTCAGTCTCACTGTGCGGATGAACAAATGCCATATTGAGGAGCTCAGCCCAGAATGCCTCCCAATCCTCTTTTGTTCCACCGTACATTTTGTGGTAACCGTTTCTTAACTGACCGACGGTATGCGGTTTTGTTCCCATCGCGATCAGGTAGTCCAGTGTCTTCTCATCCATGGCGATGTCGAACATTTCAAGAATCGGTTTCTTCGCCGGAATGTTTGCGGAAGACATGGAGTTCATCATGTCGATCAATTGTTTTACTTTTTTCTCTGGTAAACTCATAAAAATCCTTTCCCCTATCAGAAATCCTGTTTCGATTTCTGGACTATCACGTTTTCAATACTACATTATCACATAATGAAAACTTTGTAAATGCCGGGAATGGGGAGTTGGAGCAAAAAAAGACAGTTCCGCGCCGGCAGAACTGTCTGGATAAGGAGCGTATGCTCCATAAAGGATGAAATTAAGAAATACTTGCTTTCGGCAATGTGAAAATAAACTCTGTGCCGACCCCCTGAGTGCTGACTACGTCAATATTTTCACCGTGGGCCTGGATGATATCTTTTACAATGGCAAGTCCAAGGCCGGTGCCTTTTTTATCCTTACCTCTGGAAGTATCGGTCTTGTAGAATCGGTTCCATATCTTGTTGATGCTTTCTCTTGAAATTCCGACACCGGTATCCTTGATGGAAATAAATACTTTCTCGTATCGCAGGAAGGTCTGGATATAAATGACGGAGTCCATATGGCTGAACTTGATGGCATTGTCGATCAGGTTGTAAAGAACCTGCTGAATTTTTCCGAGATCAGCGTAGACCATCTGGACATCGTCTGTGAATGTCAGGTCAAGAACGATATTCTTGGCATTACAGGTGCCCTCGAAGGAAGCAGCAGTGTCTTTGATGACACGGTTGATATCAAAATTGCTGCGAGAGAGGAAGCCTTTGCTGTCCATGGAATTCAGCGCCAGCATGCTCTGAGTCAGCTTATTCAGCCGCTCAGTCTCCGCAATGACGATATGGAGATATTTATCATAGAGCTCCGGCGGAATCGTACCATCCAGAATCGCTTCCAGATAACCTTTGATGGAAGTCAGAGGAGAACGGAAGTCATGGGAGACGTTGGCGATGAAGGAGCGCTGGTATTCCTCCATTTTGTTGAGCTCGTCTGACATGTAGTTTAGCGTGTTCGCCAGATATCCCATCTCGTCGCTGGTGTCTAATTTGATCGCGTAATCCAGATTTCCGTCCGCATATTCTTTGGCTCCGGCGGTGATTCGCTTCAGAGGGAAAAATACCGTTTTTGTGAAAACCAGAAGAATGATCAGCGACAGCAGGAAAATGATCGCAGATGTCGCGTAGACGATATTCAGGATCTCATTCTGCCCCTGGGCCACCTGGGACATTGGCATGTGGAGGACCACATAGCCGTAGGTCTGGAAGTTTCCAGTGATCGGAGCGATTACGGATAGAGTTTCTTCAGAAAACATGTTGAAGAAGTTTCCGACCATGTAGGACTGGTTTCCCGTGGCGGTGGGGTCGAATTGTTTGATCGTCATGTCCACATGGGACGCGGGCGATGTCTCGGCAATGACAGTTCCGCGGTTGTCGAGGACCCATGCCTTCGTATCTAAATATGTAGCGACGGCTTCCAGCTGGGGTTTTGCATCGGCCAGGCTCATATTTTTTCCTTCGTAAATATCGCTGTAGGTGGTAGCCAGAAGGTTGGCCTCATCGTACATGGAAGTGGACGTTTTTTCCAGCAGATAGAGGTGGGTCGCATGGGAGGAAAACGTCGCAATCGTAATGAAGCCCAAAAGGCCGAACAGCAAATATCCAAGGATAAATTTACTGTAAAGAGATTTTGTCATCGTTTAACCTCGAATTTGTAGCCGATTCCCCAGACAGTTGAGAGTGCCCAGTGATCGCTGTCTTTGATTTTTTCGCGGAGACGTTTGATGTGAACGTCTACGGTTCTGGTGTCGCCGATGTACTCATAGCCCCAGATATGGTCCAGAAGCTGTTCGCGGGTGAATACCTGGTTCGGAGAGGAAGCAAGGAAATAGAGAAGCTCCAACTCCTTCGGCGGCATGTCGATGGAACGTCCGTTGTAGAGGACGGAATAGTTTGTAAGGTTTACGATCAGGTCCGGGTATTCCACGAATTCGCCCTGCTGCTTTGTGGTCGCTGAAGATACGGCCGGCGCAGCCTGATAACGGCGGAGGACCGCTTTTACGCGGGCAACCAGTTCCTTGGAATCGAACGGCTTGATCATATAGTCGTCGGCGCCTAACTCAAGGCCCAGGACCTTATCAAAAATCTCACCTTTCGCGGAGAGCATGATAATCGGGACCTGAGAGGAGATGCGGAGCTCTCTGCATACCTGGTAGCCGTCCATGCCTGGTAACATCAGGTCTAAGAGTACCAGATTCGGCTTGAACACCGGAAATTCGCGGAGGGCAGATTCGCCGTCGCCTACGATTTTTGTTTCATAACATTCTTTCATCAGATAAAGAGAGATCAGTTCCGCGATGTTGGCATCGTCGTCTACGATCAGGATTCTCTGCTTATCAACCATTGGAATAACCTCCCATCATATTATTTAAAAGTAACAATAGTTACACCTGTATCACCTTCACCGAAGTCGCCAAGGCGGAATTCCTTGACATATTTCAGTCTCTTCAGATGCTTGTGTACGCCAGCTTTCAGTGCGCCGGTACCACGGCCATGGACCACGCGGACGTTTGGAAGGTGGGCAAGATATGCATCATCCAGATACTTGTCCAGCACCGGAATCGCCTCATCCACAGTCATACCGATCAGGTTTACTTCCGGAGAAACCGCCATGGACTTGGACATTTTGATCTTACCGCTGCCTGTATTGTGGCGCTTTAAGTTTTCAAGACCCGGTCCGGATACGGACTGCTCTTCCAGCATTTCCAGATCTTTAATATTCACGCGGGTGCGCATAATACCCATCTGGACAAACAGGTTTCCGTTTGCATCCGGGAGTGTGCTGACAGTTCCCTTTAAGTTCATGGAGAGGACTTTTACACCGTCGCCGATCTTGATCTTCTTTGGAGAGATCATCTTCTTCGGGCCTTTGTCATTCTTAAGACTTAAGTTTTTATCGACTTTATCCAGCTTTTCACGGATCTTGGTACGCTCGGCCTCCAGCTCTTTTCCTTTTCCGGTGCCGGCACCCTGTGCCAGTTTGTTGATCTGTTTGATGGTCTGGTCGGCAGTTTCTTTCGCCTCGCGGAGGATTTTTTGGGCCTCTTCGTTGGCGTTTCTTAAAATCTTCTCCTTGCGCTCGTCCAGTCGGTCTTCTTTCTGCTCCAGATTCTTCTTCAGCCGGGCGATCTCAGACTTATACTCAGCGATCTCCGCGCGTTCTTTTTCGATGGTCACGCGGCTTGCCTCGAGGTTTGCAAGCAGGTCCTCGAACTGTTCGTCGTTGGATTCCAGCCTGCTCTTGGCATCGTCGATGATATAGTCAGGAAGTCCAAGCTTCTTGGAAATCGCGAACGCATTACTCTTGCCAGGAATACCGATGAGAAGACGGTAAGTCGGGCGGAGTGTTTCCACATTGAATTCGCAGCATGCGTTTTCCACGCCAGGAGTGGTCAGTGCGAAGACTTTAAGCTCACTGTAGTGGGTGGTCGCCATGGTGCGGCATTTCATGTTGTGGAGGAAGGACAGCACCGCGATCGCCAGCGCAGCACCCTCGGTCGGGTCTGTTCCGGCACCAAGCTCATCGAATAAGCATAAGGAATTGCTGTCTGCCTGATCTAAAATCTTAACAATATTGGTCATGTGGGCGGAGAACGTACTTAAGCTCTGCTCGATGCTCTGTTCGTCTCCGATGTCTGCAAATACTTCGTCGAACACCGCCAGCTCCGAACCGTCGAATGCCGGAATCTGAAGGCCGGCCTGGCCCATGAGTGTAAAGAGGCCGACGGTCTTTAAGGAAACCGTCTTACCACCGGTATTCGGGCCGGTCACGATGAGAAGGTCGAAGTCTTTTCCTAAATAAATATTGATCGGAACGACCTGTTTCGGATCAAGGAGCGGATGGCGGCCGTCCTTGATATTGATATATCCACGCTTATTAAAGATTGGCATGGAACAGTTGTAGTGTTTGGAAAGCGCGGCCTTTGCAAAGATGAAATCCAGTTTTGCGAGGATCTGGAAATTCATGGTGATCTGCTCAATGTACGGAGCGAGGGACAGGCTTAAGGAAGCGAGGACGATCTCGATTTCCTTCTGCTCCTTGATCTCCAATTCGCGCAGTTCGTTGTTTAATTTCACGATTGCCATCGGTTCCATGAATAAGGTGGAGCCGGTGGAGGACTGGTCGTGGATCATGCCGTTAAACTGGCTTCTGTACTCGGCTTTGACCGGGAGACAGTAGCGTCCGTCGCGCATGGTGATCACCGCATCCTGTAACATGCCGCGGCTGGAATTCAAAATGGAATTCAGCTGGCTGTGGACACGGTCTGCAGTGACCTTCATCTGGCGGCGCACATGGCGCAGGCCCGGACTTGCATCGTCGGCCACTTCTTCTTCGGAAATAATGCAGCGGGTAATTTCGCTGTTTACCGGAGTCAGCGGCTCGAGGGAGCGGAACATGCCGTCGAGGGAATCATCCGGAAGCTCGCTGCTTTCTGCATGGCGGCCGTAAGCTTTCGCGCGGTTCGCGCATGTTAAAAGAGCGCTTACGGAGAGAAGCTCATGGATACTTAAGGAGCTTCCGATTTCCAGTCTCTTTAAAGAGTCGCGGATATCATGGACACCTGCAAAGGAGAGGTTTCCTTTCTGGCGGACTCTTGTCACTGCGTCAGAGGTTTCGGTCTGGTTCTGGACGATCTCGTCAAAGTCGGAGGACGGCGTAAGCTCACGGCAGAGCTTCTTGCCAGGCTCAGATGCGGCGTAATCAGCCAGTTTCTCTATAATTTTGTAATATTCTAATGTTTTTAATACTTTCTCATTCATATGGAAAAATCCTTTCTATTATTGCAAGTATATCACAAAGCGTTCCGCAATGCTACATGGATTTCTTCGCACATTTTTCTTGCATAATACTTACAAAAATTTTATAATGATGGAGAGAGGAGCTGCAAAAATATGACAGATTCGCCGAATGATAAGAAGTTTATGCGAGAAAAAATCGTAAAACCGAAGGAGACAAGTGGCCGGAGGGCAGGAAGGATTTTCTGCCTGTTGCTTTGTGCGGTTATTTTGGGCATTGTGGCGGCGGTCAGTTTTGTGGTGTCGGTGCCTTTTGCGAAACGATATCTTGGCGCAGAGACAACAACACCGACGGTTCCGATCACGATTGAAAAAGACGATGACCCGGGAACTACAACTGCGGTGATGGAGACTATGGAATCCACCGCTCCGGAGACTCCGCCGGAAACGATGCCGGAACCGGGCGCAGATGAGGAAGATATCCGCGAAATCGTCAAAGAGGAGCTGAGCCAGGTTGTATGGACTCCGGAAGAGGTAAAGGAGTTCAACCAGGTGATCACAGGAATTGGTGCCAGTGTGGATGACAGCATCGTGACCGTGTCTTCTGTGAAACAGCAGGTGGACTGGTTCGATAATCCAGTGGAGAGTACCGGTCAGTACGCAGGCGTGATCCTGGCGGTGAATCCGGTGGAAATCGTGATCTTGACCGGAGAAGCGGCTCTGAATGACGCAGATTCCCTGAGGGTCGTGTTTAATGACGGAACGACCGCAGCGGGAACGGTGAAGAAAAAAGATGCAGTTGCAGGAATGGCTGTCATTTCCGTAAATCCTGCAGATATACCAAGGACCTCCGTTGAAGATATGAAGACCATGGAGCTTGGAAATTCCTACTCGGTGAAGAACGGTGATATGATCATTGCCGTGGGAAGTCCTGCAAGCCGCGTACATTCTGTGAAACATGGAATGGTGACGTATGTGGCAAAAAATGTCCAGACAGTGGATGGCCTGACCCGGGTGTTCTACACCGATATCGATTGCAACGAAGAAAAAGGTACGTTTTTCTTAAACCTTTCCGGTCAGCTGATCGGATGGGCGACAACGATTTATCATACAGATGACAGCGCCGAAGAGACGACGATCATGTCGATTTCCGAGTACAAGGGAGCGCTCCAGAAGCTGAGCAATGGAATCGATATCCCGTATCTCGGAATCATGGGGCAGGAAGTAAGCGTGGCGATGCAGGCGGAAGGAATTCCGAAGGGAATTTACATCACAGAATCCATCGCGGAGGGTCCGGCGTATCTGGCGGGAATCCAGAACGGAGATATCCTGACGAAGATTCAGGGTGAGGAAGTTGTTACGATCCGTGATTTCCAGAGCAAACTGGAAAGTTTACCGAGCGGTGTGGAAATTACCGTTTGTATTGAGAGAAAAGGAATCGACGAATATAAAGAGATCGAATATCGCGTGACCATAGGAGCCAGGTAGCAGTGCCTGGCTCTGTGCTTGAAGGGAGATTATTATGAAATATATTGAAACATTCCGCGAAGGAATGCATGTATCTGACGTATATCTGTGTAAGACAAAACAGATCGCACTGACGAAAAATGGCAAGGAGTATGGCTCCGTGATTTTACAGGATAAAACAGGAACGATCGATGGTAAGATCTGGGACCTCGGCTCTCCGGGAATCGGTGAGTTCAGCGCCATGGATTACATTTACATTGACGCAGACGTGACCATGTTCCAGGGTTCATTCCAGTTAAACATCAAACGTCTCAGAAAAGCAGACGAGGACGAGTATTATCCGGGTGATTATCTGCCGGTGAGTTCCAAGGACATCAACGCAATGCACAGGGAGCTGACCCAGTATATTACAACGATCCGCAATGAGCATTTGAGAAAGCTGGCGGCCAGCTATTTTGTCAATGATCAGGCGTTTATCAAGGTGTTCTGCGGACATTCTGCGGCAAAAAGCGTGCACCATGGTTTTGTGGGCGGACTTCTTGAGCACACGCTGAGTGTAGTGAAAATGTGCGATTATTTCAGCAAGCAGTATCCGGCGTTAAACCGCGATCTCCTTCTGACTGCAGCGATGTTCCATGACATCGGAAAGACGAAGGAGCTTTCTGCGTTCCCGGAGAATGATTATACGGATGAAGGCCAGCTGATCGGACATATTATGATTGGTGCACAGATGGCGCAGACACGGATCGCGCAGATTCCGGGATTTCCGAAGAAGCTGGAGAATGAATTGGTGCACTGTATTCTGGCGCATCATGGAGAATTGGAGTATGGTTCTCCGAAGAAACCGGCACTCATTGAGGCGCTGGCACTGAATCTGGCGGACAATGCGGATGCGAAACTGGAGACCATGACAGAAATTCTGAAGGGAGCCGGCGATAATAATGGCTGGCTTGGATTTAACCGGTTCATGGACAGTAATGTGAGAAAGACCAGTGAATTTTAGGAAAAACGAGTATGGAAATCAAGAAAAACGATAAATTTATCATAACGATTGAAGATATGAGCGAGGACGGCGCCGGAATCGGTAAGCTGGACGGTTATATATGGTTTGTGAAGGATGCGTTGATTGGTGATGTGATCGAGGCTTCCGCGATGAAGATGAAGAAAAATTATGGTTTTGCCAGACTGGTGCGGGTGATTGAGCCGGCGCTGGGGCGTGTTGAGGCAAAATGTCCGGTGGCGAGGGCATGCGGCGGATGTCAGATGCAGGAGCTGGACTACGCGGAGCAGCTGAAGTTTAAGGAGAAGAAGGTCTATAATCATCTGAAGCGCATCGGCGGGCTGGAGAATCTGCGGATGCCGGGGGAAGTTATCGAAAGCAGCGACGAGATTGTCATGGAACCGATCATCGGCATGGAACATCCGTGGCGCTACCGCAACAAAGCCCAGTTCCCGATCGGAACAGGAAAAGATGGCCAGCCGATTGCTGGTTTCTATGCGGGCCGCACCCATTCTTTAATTCCGGTACCGGAGCTTGATTGTCTTCTTGGCTGCGAGGAGAATCAGAAGCTTCTTGGTATTGTTCTGGATTTTATGAAGGAGTTTAAGGTTGCTGCTTACGATGAGACTGCCCACAAAGGTCTGGTGCGCCATGTCCTTTTGAGAAAAGGATTCGCCAGCGGTGAACTGATGGTGTGCCTTGTCATCAATGGAAACAAGCTTCCGCATGCGGAGGTTCTTGTGGAGCGCATGAAGGCAGCAGGCGTTGCAAGTGTGTCGCTTTCGGTAAATAAAGAAAAAACAAACGTGATCATGGGCATCGAGATCATCAATCTCTACGGCCCTGGCTATATTACGGATAAAATCGGCAACATCGAATACCGCATTTCTCCGTTGTCCTTCTACCAGGTAAACCCGGTCCAGACAGAGCGCCTCTATGGTACTGCGCTGGAGTTCGCGGATCTGTCCGGCGGCGAGACAGTCTGGGATCTTTACTGCGGAATCGGTACGATCTCATCTTTCCTTGCCCAGAAAGCCGGAAAGGTATACGGTGTTGAAATCATTCCGGAGGCAATCGACGATGCGAGGGCGAACGCAGAACGCAACGGCATCAAAAACGTCGAGTTCTTCGTAGGAAAAGCAGAGGAAGTTCTGCCGGAGCAGTATGAAAAGAACCAGGTCTATGCAGATGTGATCGTTGTGGACCCGCCGAGAAAAGGATGCGACTCCGTGTGCCTCGATACGATCCTTAAGATGGAACCGAAGAAAGTGGTTTATGTAAGCTGTGACTCCTCCACACTGGCGCGGGATGTGAAATATCTTTGCGAGAATGGGTATGAAGTGAAGCGAGTACGGCCGGTGGACATGTTCCCGATGTCCGGGCATGTGGAGACGGTGGTCTTAATGAACAACCGACTTAAAAATTAAGTAATCAGCGTTAGATATGGCGTAGACACCGCTGCGCTCGAAAGCGTAAGAAATGGAGAAAACATATCATAGGATTTAATGAAAGCACTGTTGATGCATATGAGTATCAGCAGTGCTTTTTTGGTTTTATGTCAATAGTTGAGGCGGCACTTTAAGTTTTTAGTGCCATAACTCCGTTCTGTTTGGGAAATCTGTAAAAATATGTAAATTACACATTGCGTATCGAGAGGGGTGGAGTTATAATGAATACACAATGTGTAATGAAAGAGGGACTATCATATCATGGATAGAAGCAAAAAGATAAAAGAGTTAAGAGAAAGTACAGGAATGAATAGAAGAGAATTCTGTGAATATTTTGGGATTCCATATAGAACAGTCACAGAATGGGAAAGAGATAACAGACATGCACCGGAGTATGTGCTGCGATTACTGGAGTATTATATCCGTATGGAAAATTTAATGAAGGATAAGGAGACTGGAAAAACGGATGGGTGATGAAAAAACGAAAGTTATAGAGGAAAAAGCAGCAGAAGACGAAGAAAAAACGGAAATGATTCTGATTAACGAAGAGACGATTCAAAGCAAGATTTACATGGTTCGAGGCCAGAAGGTTATGCTGGATGTGGATTTAGCGGAGATTTACGGGTACGAAACAAAGAATTTTAACAGGCAGATAAGGAATAATCGAGCTAAGTTTGAAGGCGATGATTTTATGTTCCAGTTAACGAAAGATGAATGGGAAAACTTGAGGTGCAACAATTTCACCTCAAGTTGGGGCGGTTCCAGGTATTTGCCATTAGCATTTACAGAACAAGGCATCTATATGTTGATGACTGTATTACGTGGAGATTTGGCTACAAAACAAAGTCGGGCACTAATTCGTACCTTTAAACAGATGAAAGATTATATCATTGAGAATCAAGATTTAATCGGAGAACGAGAATATTTGCAATTGTCTATGCAGATATCCGAGAATATTCACACGACGATGGAACTGCGCTCTGATTTTGAACGGAAATCCATTTAAGGCAGATGTTGTATACGATGAGATTTACAGACAAGCAAAGCGATCAATTTTT
>JAFUMF010000108.1 GCA_017482945.1 Lachnospiraceae bacterium | reverse complement strand
TGTTTTTTTAGTGTCGGATAAGCCAGGTAAATCCAGTGGGCGTTTACCTTGGCTGAATATTTACAAAAGAAAAATAGAAACAAGCAATATAGCACTTGCTGCAATCGGAACCGTCACGGTGTCCATACCGTTCTTGGTATATAACTCCACCAGTGCCGCGATCGGTGCAATGATCAGCGAGAGAAGAAAGATGGTTCCAAGGCCGAGTCCGGATAGCAGAAACAGCGTCAGGGCCGTACAGATAAAGGAAGTAACACCCATGGCAAGGCTGCCTTCGACGGATTTCACACCTTCGATCCATTTGCCGGATAGCTTATGGCGACCTAAGTTCTTGCCTACTATGGCAGCGGCAGCATCGCCCGGTCCCCAGGCCATGATGGCCGTAGCGGCGATATACTTATGTTCCTCACCGAACAGTCCCCAGAACACCGCAATCAGAATCGTCATGAGACTGAACAGTAAAATGAAGCTTGTGAGTATCTCGTGTTTTTTCTTCTCCACCAGCACCATCTGATAGACCGACAGGTTCTCAGCCGCACGAAGCGCCAGAATGATGACAAAGAGAAACGCGATTTCCACCATGGCAGCGATCCACCAGGTCCTGGTGCAGTAAAGCAGCGGAAAAATTGAAGAAAATGCCACTACATGAAGGATCTTTCGGAAAATATAGTCCGGAACTTTGATCGTAAAGCGGATGATGATCAGGGTTGTGGCCAGAACAGCGAAATAACCAAAGTAGTAGATCAGCAGTTTTCCAAACTCCTCAACGTAAATCATATTGATGTGTTCACGATAATTGAGACATACAAGAACGATGCCAAGCGTAAACAATACAATTCCGGTCACATAACCAACGATTTTCGCACTGACCTTGTTGGCGAAGCGGGCACTGACCATGGAGAAGACCGTTGCCGTGACAATGGAAATCAGCAGGTAGTCCCAGCATTCATAAATAATGGTCGGCTCGATCAAAATATGACTCACAGACGCAATGAGAGCAGTGAAGGTCATAATAAATGTGGACGTTCCGACTGCTGTTTTCCGATCATAGCCGAGCATGGCCGTGAACACGATGAGCATCATCATACCGCCGCCGGAACCGAAGAAGCCAGTACCGAAGCCGATGGTCAGGCCAAAGAACAGGGACACCGCCACTTCCTTCGCCGACAATTTCGGGGTACTGTTGCTTGTCCGTTTTTCTTTGGAGTCTGGTTTCACAAGGAAGCGGATTCCGATGGCAACACAGAGGAACAGCGAAAAGCCGCCGAGGACCTGCTGATGTGTAAAATACGCGGCGATGGAGCCGATGGCGCACATGGAAATGATGCAGACCGTCAAAAGCCAGCCGTGTTTCAAGTCGATGTTTTTATTTTTCGCATAAATGGCCGTTGTGACTGCGGAGCCCAGAATGTCGCTGGCCAGGGCGATGGCGGTGGCCATGTAGGCACCATGTTCCCCCTGGAATGTGGGGCAGAGCACGATCAAAAGCGGCACCATTGCTGTTGCGGCGCTGAGTCCAACAAGTCCGGTACCGACGCCAGCCAGCATGGCAGCAAGAATGACAACAAAATATTCCATAAAAGAACCTCGAAAAATCTTAGAATGTATAAACGTATTATATATGGAAACAGGGAGACTTTCAATGGATGTATGGACAAAGGGAAATGAAAGTTGAAATAGGATGGTTGAAAAGGAATCTGCAAAACATATGGATTGAGCGAAGAAAAGTATGATATAATCGGATCATAGAAGGAATAGAAGGAAATCAGAAACGGAGAGATCAATGGATTTTTATAAAAAAGTCGGAATCGTATGCAACCGCATCCCGCAGGGAACCGTAGCAACATATGGACAGATCGCACTTCTCTGTGGCAAGCCGCGCAATTCCAGGCAGGTGGGATATGCGCTGAGAATGAACCTGGCGGGCGATGTGCCTGCATACCGGGTGGTGAATTCCAGAGGGATTTTAAGCGGTGCGTTCCATTTTGAAATGCCGGATCTGCAGAAAATTCTGCTGACGGAGGACGGCATTGAGGTCGTATGGACTCCGAATGGCTGGAAGGTGGATTTAAAGAACTATCAGTGGAAGAATACGATGGCGGAAGCAGAAGAACTAATGGCACTGTTTGCGGCAGAGAGAATAGAAAAATACTAGATGAGGAGTATGTTTATGGGAAGAATTCTTAGGGAAATATTGCCATCAGGATATGACTATGACGATGATGAGATTGTTTTGGTACAGCGTTTGGTTTCTGTATTATTATATATTTCTTTAATTTGTCATGGAGTGGGGGAGTTTCTGACGATTTTGGAAGCACAGGACGGATTGGATCCGGCGCTGCGCCTGATCGCAGAACTATCGTTTATGATTCCGGCACTGCGGATCATTGCAATCATTTCGATCACCCTTTTCTTTGTGGCGGAATGTCTGCTCCTGCCCGCAGTGGGAATCTTGATCATGACGGCAGTTTCGGCGGTGTTATTCTGGATTTTTCCGCACTTTGTCTTATTCCTGGTGCAGGCTCTGCTTTACTCGATCTTACTGTTTGCGGTGGGTGGTATCATCGCGGCTCTTTCTGTTGGACTGGTAGTGGTGGCGGTGGATGGTATTATTGTGGCCGCAGTCATTACGCCATTGATTGTTACACCATATTTAGCCGGAGCCGGAGTTATGGGTATTCCATTTTTGCTTGGAGCCGGAGCGGCTGCAGGTATCGATGCCGGTGTTCGTCAGGTGAGACCAGTTGACCTGATGCGGCCTGCTCGGATATTAATTAATCTGTTTCTGGTTTTCGTGGTAGTATGGCCTGTTTTGACTTGGGGTGGAGTATTCCAGGGGGTGTTTGCCTTAAAACCGGTACAGAGGGCTCAACGGGAACACGTTGCCTTTTCAGAAGAGAACGCAAGTTTTACTTACGAGCAATTTTTTGATTCGGAACGGGAATACTCATATACGATGAATGGGACGAAAAACTGGACATTTGGGGAAAATTTTTACGAAAGTTATATTTATCCGGGCCGCAATACCTTTGCCCAGGGAGAATATCCTGGTGCCTCCAATGATACATATGCTGCTTTTGGCCTAAATGGTATGGTGTACCTGTTTGATGTTGAAGCGAATGAAACGAATTATTACGTTGCGTACACGGTAGAACCGAAGGATGCGATGGTGCTGGTCGGAAAGGAACTATTTATCTTTGGGGATGACAAAATTGTTTTACTGGGTCCGAAAGGGTGCTATTTATGGGAGGATACCGAATGGGCTTCAGAATATGGACATCTTTCTGAGGAAGAACAATACGAGCGGCTGTATGGTATTTTGGAAAAACAGAACGATGGAAAGTCTGAAACAATATCCATCGAGGACGTAGCGGTGGTTGCCCGGGCACAGCGCACCGGACAATTGCTCTATTATGATGCGGCCGATCACAGTGCGTACTTTGGTCAGAAAGGCGAAAAAGGCGAGATCACAATTTTATGTCAGAGTGCCAAGGGAATCCGTGAGGCATCCACTTCTTTTACTCCAAATTGTGAAAGCGAAAACTTGCCATATACCATGCTGAATGCAGATATGGTGGCATATATCGATTATGATAAAATTATTTTTCAGGGTGTGAAAGAGGATTGGACAACCGTTCATTACACCAATAAAAGCCATGATGGAGAGACGCATCCGTTTGTTTCGTTCCATGTGCTGCATGATGCGGAAGGCAATGAGTATTATGCATATCAGGACAATAAAGATATAATCTGCCTGGAGCGTCTTGGAAAAACTGTAATAGAGGCGCATTGCAATGCTGAGGAATATGAGGCTGTCTATTCAGTAGGAACCGATATTTTTCGTGTCGCGTATGACAGTAACAATATCCTTAACCGCTTCACCTATATCAAGGATTTGAGGGAGGGCCAGGAGGCTACAGAAGTACGGACTGAAAAATGGAAATGGAGCCGTGTCCAACTTGCCGACGGGCTGTGGGAGGACGAAGATGACAAAGAGGCTGAACCACCAAGGGAATTATCCTTTGTGGAGCGTTACCCGATTACAGAGCTGAATGGTTCTGCGAAGCAGGTTGGCATGTACATGGATAATGTAGTATCTCCGTCGCAATATGATTATTACATAGGACCGGCAGAGCAGTTTTATTTCCGTGTCCCGCGTGTTTTGTATGGAAGCGTGAATTATACGTATATTGAGGACGGCGAGGAAGTGACATGGAAGTTCCACCGCGCAGAAGATTCTGATAGCACAACAGAACCTTTGCAGCCCAACGCCGACGGAACCTACGCGGAAGATGGTTCGGAGGTTCGGATTCATTACTATTGTGAGAATGAAACAAGCAGTATGACTGTGACATTGCGTCCGAATGCAGAAGGAACTGACAACGAGACGTTGTCGGCGGCTCTGCAGAAAAGCGCCGAAGAGGAGATGGTCAACGTGAAAGTTGTGCGAAGTGGTTATGCTGATGAAGAAGGAACT
>JAFUMF010000107.1 GCA_017482945.1 Lachnospiraceae bacterium | reverse complement strand
TTTCAGCAATGATACCGGAACCATCGGAATCTCTTCCACGGATCGAAGCGATCCCTTTTTATCTCCCAACAAACTGCAAGCCCTCTCATAGGGCGCGCAATGTTCGCGGTGATGGTCAGTCAGCCCGCTCAGAAGTTCTGCATAGATTTTTCGTTTCTCCCCGGCTTTCAGGTCATAAGGACCGATTTTCAGTAAATCATCGTAAGTCATGCCGCGACCTCACCTCCTCACTCATTTGATACGGCTTCCCATGGCCTGGGCAGATCATTGTTCCGTCCGGAATCCCCATGAGCCATGGTTTTGTGTCCCGTTCATACTCTTCTTCACTGCCGCCCGGCAGTCTGGTAACCACCTGTTCATTCGGCAGCAGATAGTCCCCACAAAAAATCATATCCTCATAACAGATTACACCGCTTCCATGGGTATGCCCCGGCAGCGCCTTCATCCGAATACTCTTTCCCTCAAAGGAAAGAGTCATTGTATCCGTAAAATGAAGATCTGCCGCCTTGCAGACAAACGGAGCGTACGATGTCAGTTTCGTTTCTCCGCTTTTATAATAAAGAAACATCTCCATCATTCTGGACATGTTCGCCCTCGCATTCTGCATCTCCTCACTGCAGGCCGATGTTGCAACTACCGTGACCTTATAGTGACTGCGAAGTTCATTCAGCCCGCTGATATGATCACAATGCCCGTGAGTCAAAAGAACCACAGACGGCTTCCTATCCCATTTCTGAAAGACCTGCTCCAGCAATTTAAAATTGTTGGGATCAATCACGATACAGGTCTTCTTGCCCAGTATTACGTAACAATTACTATCAGCAGCGGGATCCACAAGGCGAATCAAGTTTGTCTGTTCTTCCTTATTCAATGACAACTCCATACCGTCCCAGCACCTCTTGTCCCTTTTCATAAGAGGTAAAGTCCAAAACATCCTGTGTATCCATCCGGATATCGAAGGTCTCTTCCAGTTCACCGACCAGGTCCATATGTCCAATGGAATCCCAGAGGGGGATTCCACGGTATTTCAATGCCGGCAGCTCTTCATCCTTTTTTCGGAACATTCCGCGGAATACTTTGTTGTATTTTTCTAAATTTGTCATCTCTATCCTCTCCTTTTTCTCGTTAAATAGCCTCCAGTACACCGGCCGTGTCCTTCGGATTCTCAATTTCATACAAATCTTTTGTCATCAACTGCCTGCACTTCGCAGAAACTACAATATCTCCGTTCTGATTGACACAAATACCGGAAAACGTTCCCACATACTGCGCCATACCCTCACGGCAGGAAATCAGGCGCACCTTCGCAGTTACTGTGTCCCCGTAGAACACCGGCTTTAAGAATCGCACCTCTTCCTCCACGAAGACTGTGCCTTCTCCCGGCAGTTCCATTCCCATGACTGTGGAAATCAGACTGGCCACCAACATCCCATGCACCACCGGCTGTCCATATATGGAGGACTTCGCAAATTCCACGTCTGTATGCAATCTGCTGTAGTCCCCTGTCAGTGCCGCAAATTTATCCACATCGTCTTTAAACAGTGTCTTTGTAAACACAGCCTCTTGCCCCACACGCAGAACCCTTCTGCTCGAAGATGCAGATTTTTGTTGCATTTTTGCAACATCCATCTTTTCTTTACATTTCCGAGTCTTCGTCTTTTTCTCCTGCTCGCACGAAAGATACGCCTGTACCTCCTTAAAGCTGCGCTCCGTGCTCAAAACGAACAACTTTCTGCGCGCCTTCAAACCTTCCGTCGATGCACAAGCTCTCAAACAACCGCAGACCACCAGCCAGACATCGCTGACATTCTCGTCCGCCGCAGTTATAAACTCATGATCCGGAAACTTCTCCTTCAAAATCTCCACCTGGCGGGCCCGGTTATAAACCGAATTGCACCCACCGCAATACTTCACACCACTAACCATTGAGTTCTACTATCTCGCCATCTGGCGATTTAAAATTTTCTTCGCAAACTCCAGCAGTTCCGGACTCACCTCATTCACCAGAACCACATCCTTCACTTCCGGAATCTCAGCCATCACAACACTGCCGATCAGTTCCTCCGTCGTAATCTTAGCCGAAGGACATCCCGAACACTGCCCCGTCAACCGAATCCGTAAAATTCCATCCTCAAACGCCACAATCCTCACATTTCCTTCATGGGCTAAAAGCTGTGGACGTATCTTCTCCTCTAAAACTTTTTCAATGATCTCTAACATTTAATCCTCCTCGGCAATCATAAAAATATTTATATCTACATTAATGTTGAGCAACTTTCGTGCCAGTTTAATAAAATCATGAAAAAGCCGGTTATTTTACCTCGTAACTCCACTCAAACGATGAAACAGCGGTATCTGGAGGCAGATTATCTGTTGCATTTTTGCAACACCAGCCTTCCGTTGCATTTCTGCAACGCATTTTCCTTTCATATCCGCCACCTCTTCCTCTCCATTTTCACTTTGCCCACCGCAAAATTCCTCCTATGAGATTCATTGCACACGCGCAAAATCATCAATCAAACAAAATTTTTCACTTTTTTCCCATTTTAAAAAAACTTTGGCACACCAATTGCTATATATAAGCTCAAACAAAAAAATTCAATTCATGAAAGGAAACAAACACTATGGCATTAATGACAGGAGAACAGTACGTAGAAAGCATGAGAAAATTAAACCTTCAGGTTTACATGTTCGGTGAGAAAATTGAAAACCCGGTGGACGACCCGATCCTCCGCCCGTCCCTCAATTCCGTAAAGGCAACTTACGACCTCGCCCAACTTCCGGAATACGAGGACCTCATGACAACTACCTCTTCTATTACAGGAGAAAAAATCAACCGTTTCACTCACATCCACCAGAGCACTCAGGACTTAATCAAAAAAGTAAAAATGCAGCGTCTTTGCGGTCAGAAAACAGCTGCCTGTTTCCAGCGCTGCGTAGGCATGGATGCTTTCAATGCGGTTTACAGCACAACATATGAAGTCGATGAAAAACATGGTACGCACTACCACGAAAACTTCAAAAAATTCTTACAGTACGTTCAGGAAAATGATTTAACTGTAGACGGTGCCATGACTGACCCGAAAGGCGACCGCTCTCTTGCACCACATGCACAGGCAGATCCGGATCTTTACTTAAGAGTTGTAGAAAGACGTGAAGATGGTATCGTCATCCGAGGTGCAAAAGCGCATCAGACAGGCTTCGTAAACTCCCACGAAGTAATCGTAATGCCGACCATCGCTATGGGTGAAGATGACAAAGATTACGCAGTGTCCTTCGCGATCCCGACAGACGCAGAGGGAATTTTCATGATCGTCGGCCGTCAGTCCTGCGATACAAGAAAGTTAGAAGGCAGCCAGATTGACGTAGGAAACGCAGAATTCGGCGGCATGGAAGCACTCGTTGTATTCGAAGATGTCTTTGTTCCGAACGACCGCATCTTCTTAAACGGCGAATACGAGTTCGCAGGCGTTCTCGTTGAGCGTTTCGCAGGCTACCACAGACAGTCCTACGGCGGATGTAAAGTAGGTGTGGGCGATGTTCTCATCGGTGCTGCTGCTGTTGCCGCTGACTATAACGGTGCTCAGAAAGCATCCCATGTAAAAGACAAATTAATCGAAATGACTCACTTAAATGAGACATTATACTGCTGCGGCATCGCCTGCTCCGCAGAAGGTACACCGACCAAGTCCGGTAACTACCTCATCGACCTGCTTCTCGCAAACGTATGTAAGCAGAATGTCACAAGATTCCCGTACGAGATCGCACGTCTCGCAGAGGATATCGCCGGCGGTCTTATGGTTACAGCTCCGTCTGAGAAAGATTTAAAGGATCCGTTCCTTGGTAAATATGTTGAGAAATACTTCCGCGGTGTAGACAATGTTTCCACAGAAAACAGACTCCGCATCATGAGACTCGTGGAGAACCTGACTCTCGGTGCAGCTGCCGTTGGTTACCGCACAGAATCCATGCATGGCGCAGGTTCTCCACAGGCACAGAGAATCATGATCTCCCGCCAGGGCAACATCGCCATGAAGAAAAAATTAGCAAAAGCAATCGCAAAGATTGAAGATTAGTAGATTGGAGGACCTCCCATGAGCTGGGAAAAAGAATATCAGAGTAAATTAATGAAAGCCGATCAGGCACTTGATTATGTTAAATCCGGTGAGCGAGTGGTCATCGGCCATGCTTGTGCAGAGCCATCCCACTTAGTAGAGACTATGGTATCCAAGGCCGAGCAGTATGAAAACGTAGAAATTGTCCACATGGTAGCCATGGGCAAAGCTGGTTATGCACAGCCGGACATGGAAAAACACTTCCGACACAATGCGCTTTTCGTCGGCGGATCCACGAGAAAAGCGGTTGCTGAAGGACGCGGTGATTTCACTCCGTGTTTCTTCTACCGTGTTCCGTCCCTGTTTACAAACGGAAGTCTCCCGGTCGATGTGGCGCTGATTCAGGCGACACCACCGGATGAAAACGGCAACATGAGCCTTGGAATCTCCGTAGACTACACCCTTCCGGCTGCCAGAGCCGCAAAAAAAGTGATCGTCCAGGTCAACAAAGAGCTTCCGCGCACATATGGTGACAGCTGCATCAACGTTTCTGACACAAATATCGTTGCAATTGTGGAACATGACGCTCCGATCATTGAACTGGCACCGCCGAAAATCGGTGAGGTTGAACGTGCCATCGGTGCAAATTGCGCCAACTTGATCCACGATGGCGACACCTTACAGCTTGGTATCGGAGCCATTCCTGATGCCGTTCTTCTCTTCTTAAAAGAGAAAAAAGATCTTGGTATCCATTCTGAGATGTTCTCCGACGGCGTTGTGGAACTGGTTGAGCAAGGCGTTATCACCAATGCAAAGAAAACCACCCATCCTGGCAAGTTCGTGGCAAATTTCCTGATGGGAACCAAACGATTATATAATTTTGTAAACAATAACCCGGACGTGGAACTGTATCCGGTTGATTATGTCAATCATCCGATGGTAGTCATGAAGGAAGACAACATTGTCTCCATCAACTCCTGTGTCCAGCTTGATCTTATGGGACAGGCAGCTTCCGAGACCATCGGCTATACCCAGATTTCCGGTGTCGGCGGACAAGTGGATTTTATCCGCGGTGCTACAATGGCAAAAAATGGCCGTTCCATTCTTGCATTCCCGTCCACAGCAGCCAAAGGAACGGTCTCCAAAATTGTTCCGCTTCTTGACGAGGGTGCGGCAGTGACAACTTCCCGAAATGATGTGGACTATGCCGTTACAGAATATGGTATCGCCAAACTAGCTGGAAAATCCTTAAAGGACCGTGCACGCGCGCTGATTGAAATTGCACATCCAGACTTCCGTGATGCACTAAAGAACGTTTATGAGGAGCGTTTCCACTGTAATTATTAAAACCTCCTCTCTGACTGACAGAAAAACGTAAAATCCCTCTCCTATAAAAACGGGCAGAAACCAGTGGAATCCTACTGATTTCTGCCCCATTTCTTATGATTTATTTTCACCAAACCGCTGACGCTTCCGCACAAAGGTGGACGGTGTCATACCAAGGCTCGCGGCCGCGTCCCGCACATTTCCATAAGTCTCATACGCATGGTTGATGTACTCTAGTTCCAGCTCTTCCATCGCCGTTTTCAGATCTGCAACCGGATTTAAGACCCGCGGCCGAAGCTTTGGCCGGTCATTGGCCGCATACAGGTGGAGAGTGTCCGGCGTAATTTCATTGCCATTGCTGATAATAACAGCTCGCTCAATAATATTCCGCAATTCGCGGATATTTCCCGGCCATCCGTAATCCTGCATCATGGTCACAGAAAGCGACGAGAAATATTTTTGCATATCATATTTTTTATTCAACTGCCCTAAGAACAATTCCGCAAGCGGTAAGATATCGCCGATTCGCTCCCTGAGCGGCGGAATATTGATCGGAAAGATCATAAGGCGGTAGTACAAGTCCTGCCGGAATGTCTTCTGCTCTACCATTTCCTCCAGGTTCCGGTTCGTAGCCGCAATGACTCTCACGTCTACTTTGATCGGTTTTCTGCCGCCGATCCGCTCAAATTCCTGTTCCTGAAGGACTCTGAGCAGCTTGACCTGCATATCAAGCGGAAGTTCTCCCACTTCATCAAGGAAGATCGTACCATTGTTTGCCAGTTCAAAAAGACCCATCTTTCCATTCTTATCAGCTCCTGTAAAAGCGCCTTTTTCATAACCGAACAATTCACTTTCCACAAGATTCGCCGGGATCGCTCCACAATTGACTTTGATAAACGGCTTATTTTGTCTGGTACTGTTCTGATAGATATATTTTGCAAATACTTCCTTACCGACACCAGTCTCACCAAGAAGAATGACGGTCGTATCAAGCGGTGCAACCTTGTCCAGCATTGCAATAATTCTTTCTGTCTTTGGATCACTGGCGATGATATCTGCATGATTCAGAGTATCCGTCTTCATATGCTGCAGTTCCTGGCGCAGTTTCTGTTCTTCCTCTTTTCTCTGGGTAACCTCTTCTTTTAAACGGTAGAGCTCCGTGATATCGCGGACATTGGTAATTACCAGAACCACCTCATTTTTACTGTTGAAAATGGGACTACTAGTCACCAACGCCTGTTTGCCGGTTTTGAATTCCTGATGAATTGTAATCGGGCGTTTCTGCTCCAATGCCATGAGTGTTCCTGATGCGGATATGGTCTTATTTCCTACCAGTTCCCGCATATTGTGCCCCAGAACATCAGACTTTTGAAGCCCGGAGATTGTAAGGTAGGACCGGTTCACTTTTATAGTATTGGCTTCTCCGTCAGTAATGTAAATACCGTCAAAGGAATGCTCAATGACTGCATCCAGGTATTCATTGCTGAAGGTCGTTTCTGTCGTTTTTTTTGTTCCCATGCGCTCCTCCTTACTATCAAAATTTAAGATAGTTTCATTTTATCATGATGGCTGAAAAACCGCAACTCAGACTACATACAAAAGCAGCCAAGCCACCACGCCTCTGATACATTCATCAAAACATCAATTCTATTATAACGAAAAAACAGCTCTGGCCATCGTGGGATGGAGGGGAAACCAGAGCTGTTTCAACTATTTTACCAAAGGTATATTTCAGTGAACTTATGTCTGCAACTGCAGAATTTTTTTAGCAATATCCAACTGCAACTGCAACCATCATAAATACAGTTGCGAATGCAAACCAAACACCGAATAATTTGCCCATGAATTTCATCCATGTACCGTATCCAACGCCGCATGCAGCAAGGAATGCCATTAAGGATGAGGAATGCGGATAAATGTAGTTACTTAAACCATCACCATAGTTCAGAGCAAGAATTGCTGTCTCTGCGCTCATGTCAATTAACTCAGCAACCGGAAGGAAAATCGGCATTGTAACGTTAGTCTGACCGGAACCGGAAGTTACGAAGAAGTTAATGATTGTATGTGCCCAGAACATAAGCGGTGCCTGAAGCATGGACGGAAGTTTATCAAGAATATTTGCAATTACATATACGACTGTGTCAAGAACATGGCCGGCATCCATTGCAATAGCAATCGAACGAGCAATACCGATCATGATACAGGAACCGATGATTGTCTTTGCACCGGCAACAAAGCTTGCACACATTTTATTCGGATTTCTTTTTCCAACAATAGAAGCGATAATACCGGTAGTCAGGAAGCAAACTGCTGTCTGCTCATAACTCCAGCCAAGACTAGAGCATCCGTAAATTAATACTGCTACACCACCTGCAAGTACACCAATACAGATCATATGGCTCATTGTCATCTTCGGAAGACTCTCCGGATCGCCCGGCTCAATTACATTCTTAATTCCGTAGCAGTAGCTCTTTGTCGGGTCTTTACGAACTTTTTCTGCGTAACGGCAGATAAACCAGGTTGTAATAATGATCATGCAGACAAAACCAACCCAACGGAAGCCCATACCGTGATAAAGCGGAAGTCCTGCCATCTCGTTGGCGATCGCTGTTGTACTGATGTTCAGCATTCCACAAGTGGAACCGAAAGAAGATGCTGTAACAATAACTGCAGCCGCAGTTACCGCATCATATCCCATCATCAGGCAGAGCATTAAAACGACGGTACTGAACGGAATAAAATAGTTCATCTGGATCGGAACACTCATAATACCAAAAGCAATCATCATTACAATAATTGTAACTCTTGGTGTTTTGCTGAATTTTAATGCCAGAACTCTCATTAATGCATGAACAGCTTCTGTGTCAATGATCATCTGAACGCCGCCGGCAATAAAGAACATAGTCATGATCAGAGTTCCCTGCTTTACAAAGCCCTGGAAGATCATGTTTAACATTAACAGCGGGCTTACCGGAGTATTTTCAATATAGTGGAATCCGTTTGGATCTACTACTTCTTTTCCGGCTTCATTGATCATTGTACTGTATTCACCTGCAGGAATAACATAAGTAAAGATGCAGGCCATCAGTAACATGGTAATAACTACCAGATATTCATGAATATGTGGAAATTTTTTCTTTGTGGTATTCATACTTCTACCTCCTTTATATGGTGCTGATTTCCCCTTAGAAATCAATCTGTCTGAACACAGGCATTCCCGCACGGAATGTCATTTGTGTCTTAAATAATTTCTCTCCCTTTCTTTCATCCCCAAAGAAATCCTGGAATACTGTCGGATGGTCGATCAATTTATGGATGACAATGTCAGCACAGGTTCCCTCGCATAAACTGCCAAGCTCCTTCTCTTCGCCCAGCACTCTCGCAGGAATCGTAGTTACTCGTTCAACGATTTCCTCTAAAGCCATACCCATTGCCAGATATTTTGACATAATGAACGGCAGAGAGAATACTTTGCCCGGAATATACATGGTCTTCACGGTTAAATCTGTACTGATGATATCCGGTAAAAAGCCCTCTTTCATGCAGGTTTCCGCCACCTTGAACCCAAAATGATTGCCTCCGTTGGCAGCATCAAAAATGACTCCTCTTTTTTGCGCATCCGGAAGTTCTGAGATTACGTTTCCATCGCGAACCACCGTCATTCCTTTGCCCTGGTATACATGGGCATAAACGTCACCCGGACGCAGCATTTCGACAATTTCCTCCGGAGAAACCGGCGGATTGGTCGTATGTACTACCACAGGGCACTTCGCTTCTTCCGCAATTTCAAGCATTCGCTTCATCGGTTTGATTCCGAGCTCTCCTGCAATTTCAGCACTCTGGCGGATCTTGAGACCGATCAGCTGATCCGAATACTTATTTAAAAAGTCAAGAATTTTTTCTTTTCTAAAATAATCTGGATTGATGTTTTCATGATACGCAGATGTAACAAGTCCTGCGGCGCAAACATTTAAGAATGCTTTGATGCGAACTCTGCTGTTCATTGACATAGTCCGGAAAGCTTCATAATTAGAAACACCTGTGGAACCTGCATCAACCGCAGTTGTCACTCCTGTAGGGAAGCAACTGGATTCAACCGGGATTCCTAATTCAGTCACCCGTTCTGCAACGTGGCAGTGAAAATCAATCAGACCCGGGGTAACGATACATCCTGTTGCATCGATCACATATGTCGGATCCACGTTTTCGGAATCCACAATTTTACCGTCTTTGATTGCCAGATCTTTTACTTCACTGATATTTCGGTAACCATCAATCACATGTCCACCCTGAATTAAATAATCAACTTTTTTCTTCATTTTGCTTCCTCACAAATCAATCATATATTTATTTCTTAAGCGTCTCATTTTTTGCCTGTCCGGTCGGAAGTTCGCGGATCAGGTCTTTGGATTTTCCTGCACGGAGCAGATAACTGTCAGTCGCATGTCCTGCCATCTCCGTTACTCTGCGGCCAACGCCCATGACCATGTCCAGATCAATTCCGGTCTCAACA